>JBHHYI010000043.1:0-26605 GCA_046757525.1 bacterium
TATGGCAAAAATTAGGGCTTGCTTTTAAATTGGGAATTGGGTATATTTTTGCCGTGAATGTAGAACACTAATGGCGTTAGATGTTGACTATTCAGGCGCATTCGTCTAGTGGCCTAGGACGCCGGCCTCTCACGTCGGTAACACGGGTTCGACTCCCGTATGCGCCACAGTATTTTGATTTGAGAAAAGCAAAACGCGCCCGTAGCTCAACTGGACAGAGCGCTTGGCTACGGACCAAGAGGCTGGGGGTTCGAGTCCTCCCGGGCGTACCAATTTTGCGCGTTGCTGCAAACTTAATTGTGCGAACGAGATAGATGGCGACCCACAAAGTCTGGATGGAGCGGGCGTTGGGTGAGGCGGAGAAGGCGTTGGAGAAGCAGGAAGTTCCCGTGGGCGCCGTCGTCGTGTCGGGCGACCGGATCGTGGGACGTGGTCACAACCTGGTGGAATCGTTGCAGGATCCCACGGCCCACGCGGAAATGATCGCCATAACGGCGGCTGCAAATTCGTGCCACTCATGGCGCCTGGAAGACGCGGTTCTTTATGTTACCAAGGAACCCTGTCCAATGTGCGCCGGGGCTATCTATTTAGCCCGGATTTCTCAAGTGGTCGTCGGCGTGAGCGATGCACGCATGGGAGCCTGCGGTTCGACGATCAACGTTTTGCAAAATGCGTACCTGCACACCCATGTGCCGGTAACCTTTGGGATTCTGGAATCCCGGTGCTTGGGCATTCTGCAGACGTTCTTTCAAAAACTGCGACAGGAAGTTCCGGAGAGGTGACCGAGTTGGCCGAAGGTGCACGACTGGAAATCGTGTGAGGGGCCACAAGCTTCCTCCCAGGGTTCGAATCCCTGCCTCTCCGCTGTTCTAAGACGCTGAGTTTCAGTGTTTTTTTGCCCGGAACGCACGTTAACCTTCTCGGCGGCGGTCGGCGTTCAAGGGAAACCGAGAGGACCGATCCTGTTGAGATTTCTGGAGAGGTGCCGGAGCCTGGTTTATCGGGGCGGTCTCGAAAACCGTTGTGGTCATGCGCCACCGGGGGTTCGAATCCCTCCCTCTCCGCTTTTGGGGTGTTGATCGAAGAATGTAAATCGTGATCAGTCTTTGAACGGTTTTCGCTGTTCGTATTTCAAATGGGGCCGTAGCTCAGATGGGAGAGCGTCGCGTTCGCAATGCGAAGGTCGTGGGTTCGATCCCCATCGGCTCCACTGAAGGCTGTGCTAGACGGGGAGTTAGCGGTGCCCTGTGGCCTGCAATCCGCTATAGCAGGGTTGAATTCCTACCCGAGGTCTGCTCCCCCTTGAATTCGGTTTCGGTAAGCGATGTTGATGGTTCAAGTCCTTCGCAATAAAACTGTGCCCAACCCCGTCAGGACCGGAAGGTAGCAGCGGTAAGCAATTGTTTTGTGTGCCGGAGGTTTTCTTGGCCGGAGTTGGCTGTTGAAGTCGGTTGAGGGAAGGAAAGTTCGGAGGTAGGTGCACAGCCTCTTAATCTGAATTTCACAGTAGCTGAATTCAATCCCGTCGGTTCATGTTCGATTTATGGTTTATCTTAACAGCCTTTTGACAGGAGGATTTTCCGCATGTCCTATCTGGTTTTAGCCAGAAAATGGCGCCCGATGGTCTTCAAGGATGTGGTCGCCCAATCACACATTGCGACGACGTTGGAGAACGCGATTAAGAATGATCGGTTGGCTTCGGCCTATCTGTTTTCTGGACCCAGAGGCGTGGGCAAAACCACGACCGCACGCATATTCGCAAAAGCCATAAATTGTCAGGACGGGCCCACGCCTACTCCATGCAACGTGTGCTCCAGTTGCCAGGAGATCAACGAAAGCCGCAGCCTCGACGTGTACGAAATCGACGGCGCTTCCAACCGCGGCATCGACGAAGTCAGAAATCTGCGAGAAAATCTGCGCTATGCCCCCTCCAAGGGTAAACATAAAATCTACATCATCGACGAAGTGCACATGTTGACCACGGAAGCGTTCAACGCCCTGCTCAAGACATTGGAAGAGCCTCCGCGGCGAGTCCTGTTCATCTTTGCCACCACCGAAGCGCACAAGGTGCCGGCCACCATTCTTTCCCGTTGCCAACGTTATGACTTCAGACGCATTCCCCTGGTTGAAATCGTTCAGCAGTTGCAGCGGATCTGTGAGGCAGAAGGCATCAAAATCGATGAGGACTCCCTTTACCTCATCGCGAAAAAATCCGACGGCAGCATGCGCGACAGCCAGAGTCTTTTGGATCAGGCGGTTTCTTTCAGCGGCGAGAATGTCAACATGAACGATATTTCTGAGCTGCTGGGTATCATTCGTCAGGACTTGTTTTTTGAGCTTACCGACAGCATGGCGGGCAAGGACATCTCTGCTGGTTTGCAGCTCGTCGAGAAGGTCTTTTCCGCAGGCCATGATCTGGGAGATTTTTTGAACGGCTTGACCGAGCATTTCAGGAATCTGTTGGTGTTCAAGGCTACCGGTGAAATGAGCTTGCTCGAAGGTCTGGAGAACTACCGGGCGAAATATGAAAGCACTGCAAAGGCCTTTTCAGAAACGGATTTGCTGAGGCTCATGCAGATGTGTTCGGAGGTTGCTTACCAGATCAAACGCAGCCCCAATGCAAAAATCGTTCTGGAAATGCTGGTGGTGAAAATGATCAAGATGGACAACAGCGTGGAAATAGGAGAGCTATTGTCCAAATTAGACCATTTAAAAAAAAAGCAAATAGCGCCTGACTCTGGTCATTTTGGAATCGAAGCCCAGGCGCCAACCAACCCGAGCAAAAAGAACACTGTCACGGCGATCAAACAAGTCGGCAATTATGTCCGCGACGTTGTGGCACCGGCTTTGGAGCAAGATACGGATACTCGTGCCCAGGTTGCTCCCACACTTCCCACGGATGCACAAGCATCGTTAGAAATCGTGAAGAGCCACTGGTCCGAGGTCATCGAGAGCCTCAAGAAGGAAAAGTTGCACCTGGGTTCGTTTTTGCGTGAAGGTTACCCAACGGGTTTCAGCAACGGCACCCTCAATATTTCCTTTGGTAAGGAAAATGGATTTCACATCAACACTTTGAACAAGAACAAAAATATCATAGAAAAGGTCATACTGAATCAGACCGGAATTAAACTCCGCATTCTGTGCCAAAAAAATGACAGCGAGGAGTTTCAGCAAATTCTTTTGAAACATAAACCTGCTATGGCCGTGCAAAATACCGAGGAGAGTGATACGCTTCAGATCCCAATGATTAAAAAGGTCTTGGAAGCTTTTGGCGGTGAAATCGTGCAGTAAAATGTGACAATTGATGTATTTAAGGAGAAAATGATGGCAAAACATGGCATGAGCGACATGCTTAAGCAAGCCCAGAAACTACAAGAAAAAATGCAAAAGGTCCAGGATCAATTGGGAAGCATAGAAGTGGAAGGGAGTGCAGGTGGGGGAATGGTGACGGTCACGGCCAACGGTAAGCAAGAAATCCTGGGAGTGCGCATCGACAAACAAGTGGTCGACCCTGATGACATCGAAATGCTGGAGGATTTGGTGGTGGCCGCAGTCAATCAAGCGCTGGAAAAGGCTCAGGAGGCAGCCAGTCAGGAAATGGGCAAAGCCGCGGGCGGTCTGTTGGGCAATTTACCTGATGGTCTCAAGATTCCAGGTTTTTAGGTAGGCTACGGCCATTATTCACTCGCAGCTCACACTTTTGAGAAAATGCAATATTCTTCCTTATCGGTCGAACAAGCCATTGCCGAATTTACCAAGCTGCCGGGGATCGGTAGGAAATCGGCCCAAAGATTGGTGTTCTATTTGCTGAAGCGGTCCAGGCAAGACGTGGAGCAGCTTGCTCAAGCTTTGATCGCCATCAAAGAAAAGGTTATTTTTTGTTCGGTTTGTTTTAATATTACGGAAACGGATCCTTGTGCGATCTGTGCCAGCTTAAACAGAGATCGCCGCATGATTTGTGTGGTGGAAGAAGCCAACGATGTTTTGGCTTTAGAAAAAACCGGGGAATACGGGGGGCTGTACCACGTTTTAGGCGGCGCCCTTTCTCCCCTGGAGGGTATCGGTCCCGAGGATTTGCATATTAAAGAACTCATGGTGCGACTAAGAGATCCGGTCGAAGAAGTGATCATCGCGACCAACCCCAACGCCGAAGGTGAGGCGACGGTGCTCTATTTAGAAAGATTGATTAAGCCGCTTCACGTCAAAGTCACGAGAATTGCCCGGGGTCTTCCTGTGGGAGGAGACCTGGAATATGCCGATGAAATTACTTTAACCAAGGCTCTGGAGGGAAGAGTTGCGCTTTAAATGGATTAAAAGAAAGCTGGACGCATAAGTAAAGTAAAGTCAAAATGTGAGTTCACCCCATGTCTAAGGCTAATCGAGTAACCGCGTTTCGCATCTTTTTGACGCCGCTTTTTGCGGCAGTCTTAATCTTCGAAGGACTCGTTTTTAAGTACTTGTCTTTGTTTATTTTTATCGTGGCCTCAATCACCGACTGGTATGACGGTTACCTGGCGCGAAAGTCTAACAGCATTACCTCCACGGGAAAGTATCTGGATCCTCTTGCCGACAAGTTATTGATTTCCACTGCATTTGGCATTTTTACTTACAAGGGATACGTGGCATTTTGGATGTTTGCCACCATCGTATTCAGAGACATCGTGATCACCGGGTTGCGCTCCTTCGCCGTTTCAAGAAACGAACGCTTCGAAACCAGCAGTTGGGCAAAATGGAAAACCTTTAGCCAGATGCTCGCCATCTACCTCATTTATTTTTGGATGATTGCGGTCCACAGCGTTGCTCAAGGAACCTCGCACACCGGGGCCATTGCCTGGATCCAGGACCGAGACGTGATCGGCAAGATGATGCTCTTTGTAACCCTATTTACGGTGACCACTGGCATGAGCTATCTCTATGAAAATCGTCGCCATCTTAAGAACCTGGCCATCGCTTTTTATCGAGTCTTTTTGCCAACCAATGTAAGGTAGATGAACCTCTTTCCGCGTATAATTGCCACGGGTTTGTTCGTCGGATATGCTCCAGTTGCGCCCGGTACTGTGGGTAGCCTTTTGGGGCTTTTTTTGTATTGGGTGGTCCCTGAGAGCAATACGATTTTTTCGTTGCCCTGGATCGGCGTGCTGTTCCTCATTGGGGTTTGGGCCGCAAGCGAGGTGGAGAAGCAGTCGGGAAAGGACGCTCCAATTATCGTCATCGATGAGATCGTGGGCATGCTGATCACGGTTCTGTTGATCGAGAAAACCCTGGCCGGGCTTGCTTTTGGGTTCCTCCTGTTCAGGCTGTTTGATATCGTCAAGCTGTTTCCTGCCAAACAGTCTGAGCGCCTTCCCAACGGTTGGGGCGTCATGATGGATGATGTGGTAGCTGGCATTTACAGCATGGCGGTCTTGCGCATGATTTTTTTGTTTATCAAATAAAGTGATTAACATTTCTCACTTAGATTCATTTTATGAATGTCGAGCTGATTTCAATCGGGGACGAATTGCTCATCGGTCAGACCGTGAACAGCAACGCGGCCTACCTGGGCAGTGAGCTTACCTCCCTGGGTTTGGACGTCAAATGGGTCACCACTGTGGGGGATGACGCCGAGGAGCTGACAACCGCCCTGAAACGGGCCATGGCGCGCTCGGATGTGGTCATTACTACCGGCGGCCTGGGGCCAACCCACGACGACATTACCAAGAAGGTCGCAGCCCAGTTTTTTGACTCTGCTTTTGTATTCAAACCCGAGATTTTGGAGCGGCTCAAAAAGGCGTTTGCAAAGCGCGGTCTGGTGATGTCCGCAGTCAACGAGGACCAGGCCAACGTGCCGGAGAAAGCGGAGATCATCGACAATCCGGTCGGTACGGCCCCGGGGTTTCTCTTTACTGCAGCCGGCAAAAAGTGTTTCATTCTTCCTGGCGTGCCGGCCGAGATGAAAGCCATGTGCCAGGCAAGCGTGTTCCCTCGTTTGAAATCTCCCGGTCAGACCATTTTGCTGAAGACCCTTCGAACCACGGGCATCCCGGAATCAAACCTTTTCGAGCGACTACACAGCCTTATTTCAAAGGCAGATTATGTCAAAGTGGCCTTCTTGCCGAAAATCGGCGGCGTGGACATTCGTTTGACGGTGAAAGGAACAGACGCTATGGCATGCCAGCAGAACATGGAAAAGGCGCTAACCCAATTCCAGGAGAAGATCGGCGACTATCTCTACGGCTATGGTGAGGAACCCCTGGAGGAAGTGGTGGCCAGACTGCTCATTGAAAACAAAAAATCTTTAGCCGTGGCAGAGTCTTGCACCGGCGGCCTCCTGGCCCACAAACTGACGAACATCTCGGGCAGCTCCAACTATTTCGAACGCGGCGTCGTGGCTTACAGCAATCAGGCAAAAATGGACATTTTAGGCGTTCGTCAATCTACCCTGGAAAAGTTTGGGGCGGTGAGTTCGCAAACCGCCGTCGAAATGGCCGAAGGGGTTAAAGGCATCAGCAGTGTCGATTTTGGCCTGTCCACCACGGGAATCGCCGGCCCCACCGGTGGCACGACTGAGAAGCCGGTGGGATTGGTCTATATCGGATTTGCCGGTGCAAGCGGCAGCTATGCCCGAGAATTCCGCTTTTTCAAAAACCGGCTGAACAACAAAGAACGGTCGGTGCAGGCAGCCCTGAATATTTTGCGAACAGAATTGGAGCATCTCTCAAAAACTTGAGCAAAATAAGAACATTCATCGCAGTCGAGATTCCCCAACAGGTTCGTCAAAACATTGCCGCGGTGCAGAATGCATTCAAAAAAGAACAAGATCACCTGCGCTGGACCAAACCTGACAACATTCATTTGACGCTGAAATTCTTGGGCGATGTTGAAGAAGACAAAATCGAAGCGATTGCCGACGCCGTTGATACAGGCGCTCAATCGCTTGTTGCCTTCAATTGTTTGGTAGAAGAGTTAGGGGCGTTCCCGAACTTCAACAGAGCGCGGGTGCTTTGGGTTGGGATTACCGACCCGCAAAATCAATTGACTAATTTAGCACAAAAGATTGACCATGAGTTAGGGAAAATGGGCTTTCCCCGGGAGAAGCGGAAATTCTCGCCGCATTTAACCATTGCACGCGTTAAATCGCGCCTGAGTGAGAATTTCGTTGCCAGACTTCAGCAGGAAGCGTTTCACGGAGGGGAGGTCAGGGTTGCCGAAATCGTGGTGGTAAAGAGCGACTTGAAACCCAGGGGAGCAGAATATACGGTTTTGAAGAGAATCAGATTAAGAGACTGACCCCCAAAGCGTTGGCAACAAACCTAATGTCGAAGCTCTTTCTTTACTAAAAGGAACCTGCTCAGGGTATTGCTTTGCCGTTGACGCGCAGGCTGGCAGGAGAACTGTTTGCAACAAAATAAATTTTGTCTTATTAAACCTATTTGGAGGGACTAAATGAGCGAGGAAAAGAATGAAAAATTGAAAGCCCTGGAGTTGGCCATGGCGCAAATCGATCGCCAGTTTGGCAAGGGTTCCATTATGCGTTTGGGGGAAGATAAGGCGGCCATCGATGTTGAGGCCATACCGACGGGTTCCATTTCCCTGGATGCGGCTCTCGGCATTGGCGGCGTGCCGCGTGGCCGCATCGTGGAGGTGTTCGGTCCGGAGTCTTCCGGCAAGACCACGCTGACCCTGCACATCATCTCGGAGGCGCAGAAGCGCAACGGCCTGACCGCCTTTGTGGATGCAGAGCACGCGCTGGATGCGAAATACGCCAAGAACTTAGGCGTGGACACTGAGAACCTGCTGATTTCGCAGCCGGACACGGGTGAGCAGGCGTTGGAAATCACCGAGACCCTGGTGCGCAGCGGCGCCCTGGACGTGGTGGTCATCGACTCGGTCGCCGCCCTGGTGCCCCGCGCCGAGATCGAAGGGGAGATGGGAGACGCGCAAATGGGTCTGCAGGCGCGTCTAATGTCGCAGGCCATGCGAAAGTTGGCCGGCGCCATCAGCAAGTCCAAGACCTGCGTTATTTTCATCAATCAGATTCGCGAGAAGATCGGCGTCATGTTCGGAAATCCGGAAACCACCACCGGCGGCCGAGCGTTGAAGTTCTATTCTACGGTGCGTATGGATATTCGCCGCACCGCTTCAATCAAGGATTCGGAGCACGTGGTGGGCAATCGCACCAAGGTGAAAGTGGTGAAAAACAAAGTAGCGCCACCCTTTCGAGAGGCGGAATTCGACATCATGTACGGCACCGGCATTTCCCGCGAAGGCGACATTCTCGACAATGCCGTGAAGCACAACATCATTCAAAAAAGCGGCACCTGGTTTTCCTACGGCGAAGAGCGGTTGGGACAGGGCCGCGAAAATGTAAAACAGTACTTGATTCAAAATCCAGACTTGCTGAAAAAGATTACCCGGCAGGTGCGAGAAGCGCTGGGATTGGCGAAACCGTCGGAGCCCAAAGCGAGCAAACCGACAACAGAACAAAAGCCTGCGACCAAACAGTTCGCCTGAGCTGAGTCGGTCGTGCGGGTGGGAAATACTGGTTGGAGCACTTCGGTTTTAGGTAGTCAAAAGTAGTTGGATAAATTTTAAATTATTATTATCTTTATGTGCGTGTGCTTATGAAAACTAAGGATGCGTGGTACAAAATGGACAAAACTGCTTTTTCGGTGATATCATTCTTAGACGAATCAGATGAAAGGGAATATTGGATTTCCAAGACGCCTCACGAACGGCTGCAAGCTCTGGAATTCATGCGACAATCAATCTATGGCTACGATCAGACTACCACCAGACTTCAAAGATTTTTTGAAGTTGCTGAACTTGAACGAAGTTGAATATCTGCTCGTTGGTGGCTACGCTGTTGGGTACTACGGTTATCCACGCGCAACAGGTGACCTGGATATCTGGATTGCCATTCATCCCCGAAATGCCGAAAAGTTATTTGCAGTGGTAAAGGAGTTTGGTTTCAATGTTCCTGAACTATCAGTCGACTTATTCGTGAAGGAAAACAAAATCATCCGCATGGGCGTTCCCCCATTGAGAATTGAAATCTTTACTGCTCTTTCTGGAGTCAGTTTTGAAGAATGTTATGCCGAACGGACAAACGATGTGATTGAGGGCGTGGAAGTCAATTTCATTAGTCTGCCGCATCTTAAACACAACAAAAAAGCTTGCGGAAGACATAAAGACTTGAACGATTTAGAAAACTTACCTTAACAACCAGAGCGAGATTGCCTGGCACAAGAAAGATCACAAAAATCGAGAGACAGAAGCGCAACAAAAACAGAGTTTCCATTTACCTCGACGACCAATTCGCCTTTGGTTTGGATTTGGAGGTCGCGACCCAGTTTGACCTGCGAGAAGGAGCGGAAGTCAGCCAGGAAACCATCGACACGGTTTTACTGAAGGAAGAGAAAAAAGGCGCCAAAAACAAGGCCTTCCGATACCTGGCCGGCAGGGCGCACAGTGAAAAAGAGCTGCGAGACAAGCTGCGCTTAAAAGGCTTTTCCAAACCAATTGTCGAGGAAGTTTTAGCCGAGTTGAAAGTGTTGAAATTCATAGACGATTCTGCCTTTGCCGCTTCTTACGTCCGCAGCCGCATGATCAATCGACCCTGCGGAGAGACGCTTCTGCGGCACGAATTGTGGCAGAAAGGGGTGAGTGAAGAGATCGCTAAGAGCGCCGTAAAAGCTTTCTTCTCCGAACACAATCAGGTGGAAGTCGCCCGCGCGCTGGCGGAAAAGCTGAGACCGCGCTACAGCAGGCTGGACGCCACGAAGCGGAAGAAGCGTCTTTCCGATTTTCTGCTGCGTCGTGGTTTTGCCTGGGAATTGGTCAAGGAAGTGGTTGAAATAAATACGGAAGACTAAACAATTGAGATGATGAATTCCAACGAGCTTCGAAATTCATTCTTAGAGTTTTTTAAGAACAAGAAACACGAGATTGTGCCCAGCTCGCCGGTGGTGCCTTTTGACGATCCGACCTTGCTGTTTATTAATGCCGGCATGAACCAGTTTAAGAACATCTTTCTCGGGTTGGAGACGCGCAACTACAAGCGCGCTGCGGACACTCAGAAATGCATCCGGGTGAGCGGCAAGCACAACGACCTGGAAGACGTGGGCTTCGACACCTACCACCATACCTTCTTCGAGATGCTGGGCAACTGGTCCTTTGGTGACTACTTCAAGAAAGAAGCGATCGAATGGGCCTGGGAGTTGCTCACCGAGGTTTGGGCTCTGGACCCCAATCGCATGTACGCCACGGTTTTCGGAGGTGATGAGGAAGACCACCTGAACGCAGATGAAGAGGCCGCAGCCCTCTGGACGCAGGTCACGCCGTTGCAGGCGGAAAGGGTCTTGCGCTTCGGTAAGAAAGACAATTTCTGGGAAATGGGCGACGTGGGCCCCTGCGGTCCTTGCTCTGAAATTCACTACGATCTCGGCAAAGAAAAATGCGACAAAAAAGATGCTGCGGGTCACGTCTGCGCCGTCAACAGCGGCTGCGCCCGCTTTATTGAAATTTGGAATTTGGTCTTCATTCAATTCAATCGCGAAAAAGATGGGTCGTTGAAAAACCTGCCGGACAAGCACGTGGACACGGGCATGGGTTTCGAACGCGTCCTGGCTTTGCTCAACGGCACCAACTCGAACTACGACACCGATCTGTTTACGCCACTGCTCGACGAGGTCAATCATCTTACTGGCGTCAAATATCCCGCGGAAGACAATGGCTTCGCTCACCGCGTGATTGCCGATCACATTCGCGCGCTCACCTTTGCCATCACCGACGGGGCCATGCCCTCCAACGAGGGCCGTGGCTACGTGTTGCGGCGTATTCTGCGGCGCGCGGCGCGATTTGGCCGAAGTCTGGGCATGCAGGAACCATTCATCTACAAACTGGTGCCGGTGCTGGTGGACGTCATGGGCCAGGCTTTTCCGGAGCTGAAGGAAAAGCACCAGTTCGCTGCTTTGGTGATCAAAGCGGAGGAGGAGAGTTTTAACCACACGCTGGATCGTGGCATCGAACTCTTCGATAAGGTGTCCGCTCAGGTTTTGAAACAGGGCAAGCGAGAGATACCGGGCGAAGAGGCTTTCCGACTGTACGACACTTACGGTTTTCCCTTCGATTTGACGCAGTTGATGGCCAGACAAAACCATTTGACCGTGGACGAAAGCGGGTTTCACCAGGCCATGAACCGACAGCGGGAGCGGGCGCGCCAGGCCGGCAAGTGGAGCTACACGGCGGATTTTGATTTCGAAAAATGGCGTGAGCTGACCACGGGCCCCGATTCCGAGTTCTTAGGGTACACCGAATTGGAGGTGGAATCCGAAATCCGCCGGCTGCACCGGGACAACAGTCAGGTATTTTTTACCCTGGACCGGACGCCTTTTTACGGCGAGGCCGGCGGTCAGGTGGGCGACGTGGGTGAAATCGTGGGCGATGGCTTCACCGTCAAGGTCACCGACACCGTGCGCTCAGGCAATCGCATCGTGCACATTGGCGAACTCACCAGCGGCAGCAAGGTCACCGGTCCCAAAGTGGTGGCGCGGGTCGACCGGGAAGTGCGCAAATCCACGGCGCGCAATCACACCGCCACCCATTTGTTGCACAAGGCTTTGCGAGAAACTCTGGGAACGCACGTCACTCAGGCCGGTTCCCTGGTAGCTCCCGACCACCTCCGTTTTGACGTCACCCACTTTCAAAAAATCGATGGGAAACAGTTGGAAGAAATCGAAGCTCGCGTCAATGAGAAGATTCGAGAGGATCTGGCCGTGGAGATTCTTCACACCACCTTTGTCAAGGCCCGGGAAATGGGGGCCATGGCCATTTTTGAAGAAAAATACGGTGAGAAAGTGCGGGTCATCAAGATCGCGGATTACAGCATGGAATTGTGCGGCGGCACGCATTTGAACCACACTGGCGAGATGGGTTACTTCAGACTGCTGTCGGAATCCAGTGCGGCGGCTGGCATCCGGCGGTTGGAGGCTGTCACCGGCGAAATGGCTGACCGGCTTTTAAGAAGTGAGAAGAAGAGCTACTTGCACATTCAGGAGCTTCTTGCTTGCAACAGCGAGGAAGTCGCCGAGAGAATTGAAGATTTGCTCGCTGAAAAACGCCGGCTGGAAAAGGCGATCCGCGATTTACGCATTCAGGCGGCACGCCTGCACCTCGATCAACTGTTAGAAAAGACGCAAGAGGTCAACGGGTTTAAGGTGGTTGCATCGCAGATTCAAAGCAACGACACCGAGGAGCTCAAACAGGTGGGTGATTCGTTGAGATCAAAATTAGGGTCAGGTGTGGGGGTCCTGGCCTCGGTCATCAACGATAAGGTTGCCTTTGTTTGTGTGGTCACCGATGATCTGATTGCGAACAGTCACTTGAAGGCCGGCGACATCGTCAAACAGGTTGCGGCGGTCACAGAAGGCAGCGGGGGGGGCCGGCCGCACATGGCCCTGGCCGGGGGTAAAAAGATTTCAAAATTGCACGAGGCCCTGAGCAAGGTGCCGGAAATAGTTACACAATTAGTTCACAAGTGACCATTGACCACATTTGAAAAATTGCTCAAGATTCGCGACGAGCGCGGAGCTGGTTACCTGCTGTTAATCGATCCGGACAAATGGCAATACGAGAAGATCATTGAGCTGTCCATTCGGGCCAATGAGGGCGGCGCGGATGGGTTGCTCATCGGAGGAAGTCTCCTGCTTTCTTCTTCGTTCGATGAACTGGTCAGGATCATCAAACAGAACATCGACATCCCCTTGATCGTATTTCCCGGCAGTCTGACGCAGGTGTCGAAAAGCGCGGACGCCATTTTCTTCCTTTCGCTCATCAGCGGGCGCAACCCGAACTACATCATCGGGGAACAGGTAAAAGCCGCGCCTTTGATCAAAGCCATTGGGGTGGAGCCGATTTCGGTAGGGTACATGCTGGTGGAGTCCGGCCGCATCTCTTCGGCGGAGTTTATGAGCAACACGCGCCCCATCCCACGCGACAAACCGGACATCGCCCAGGCCACAGCCCTGGCTGCGGAATATCTGGGCATGCAACTGGTCTATCTCGAAGCCGGCAGCGGCGCCGACAAGACGGTTCCGGATGACATGGTCCAAGCAGTTGCCAATTACATCACGCCGCCGTTAGTGGTTGGCGGCGGCATTCGGACCCCTGAAGAAGCCCGGCGAAAGGTTGCGTCCGGCGCATCGTTTGTCGTGACCGGCAACGTATTAGAAACCGAAAAGAATGCAAGCCTGATCAAGGAGTTTGCTGCTGCGATTCATTCAAGATAAACGTGAGTTCGTGTCGACAATAACAAGCACATGGAGTTATGCCTACTGTACTTCGAATTGGCCCTTACAGATTCTTCTTTTATGCAGGTGATCGGAATGAGCCTCGCCATGTACACGTTGAGCGTGACGACAAAGAAGCCAAGTTCTGGCTCGACCCGGTCATGCTCCAAAGTAGCGGAGGTTTCAGCAGGCAGGAAATCAACAAGATACTGAAACTCGTAGAAGAAAACCAAAAAGCTTTGCTAAGGAATTGGGATGAATACTTTAACGACTGAAATACGAGCAGCGAGGGCACAGGATGTTTCTGTTACTGAAGATTCGCTGACCGTTGATCTCGATGATGGTCGCACCATCTCTGTACCTCTCGGCTGGTATCCCCGACTGCTGCATGGGACACCAGAGGAACGTAATCATTGGCGTTTGATTGGCAAGGGAGAAGGCATTCATTGGCCAGACCTCGATGAAGACATTAGTGTTGAGAATTTATTAACCGCGAAATGTTCAGGGGAAAGCCAGCGTTCGTTTAAGCGGTGGCTGCAGGCGCGCTCTTCGCGGGAGAAGAAGTCCTGATGATTGTCATTTTTAGAAGGCAGGTTCAGTGGTGCTTTCAGCCAGATATTTGTTGATAATGATCTGTAAAAAAATATCGTTAATTAAGGAGTGAACCATGTTACATCTTGACTTGAAGTTAAAACCCAAGATCGAAAAACAATTTGTGGAGTTAGTAAATAAGCAATTTGACGGCAGCTACGAAAAATTCGTCGAAAGTGCACTTAAGAACCGAGGAAATATATTGACTCGATTACTTAGCATATCGGAAGATTTGGGAGTTGAAGATTTGGCCCATAATCACGACCATTATCTTTATGGAACCGCAAAAAAATGAGAAAAATTTTCTTGGATACTTGCGGAATTCTTGCCCTCGTAAACAAGAGAGATTCTCTGCACCAAAAAGCCGTAAAGGTCAATGGATTGTTACTACTTGAGCAAGTGCAATTCTTCACTACAGAATATATTCTGGTGGAGGTGGGTAATGCTCTGGCAAAGAACAAAGGGTTGGCCATAAAAACACTTAAAAATCTTTGTGAAGGTGAAGGGATTGAATTGATTAAGATCACGGATGAATTTCTCAACAAATCTTTGCAACTTTATGAAAAATATTCTGACAAAGATTGGGGACTAACAGATGTTTCATCGTTTGTTATCATGAATGAATTCAAAACAACCGAAGCATTTACAGACGACAAACATTTCGAACAGTTTGGCTTTCAAATTCTGTTGAAATGAAGTAATTTTAACATTCGCATGTAGCAGAGATTCAGACAGCTGAGATGCATTGCAGGCTTCGATTGACCCTTGAGATAAAAAACTTACCAAAGGGAACAACGGTTTACGGAGGAACTTTGATCGACATACATTCGCACGTTTTGCCTAAGATCGACGACGGGCCCAACTCCTGGGAAGACACTCTGGCCATGCTGCACCAGGCTGAGGAGGATGGTATTGCGGAAGTCGCCATTACCCATCACATCGTCAGCAACATGGATTACCGGCGTGAAGAAGAAATCATCCTGAAATTCAAAGAGCTCAAGGAAAGAATCGCTTTCGAAAAGATAAAGATAAAAATACATTTAGGTTCAGAGATTTATGCCCAGCCGGACATGGAGTTGTATCACAGCATTTCAACCTACAACGACAACAAGAAGTACTTCCTGGTAGAATTTCCCATGCAGGGCATTCCGCGGTTCGTGGCCGACCGATTTTTTGACCTGATTCTGGAAGGCTTAGTCCCAATTGTCGCGCATCCTGAAAGAAACCTGGGCATCATTAGAAATCCGCAACGCGCATACGAATTCGTGCAAAGGGGCGCCTTGCTGCAGATGAATGCTGGCAGCATCTTAGGCCGCCACGGGGAACCGGTAAAGGACACGGCGGAAATTCTCCTGAACGGCAACCTGATCCATTTTGTCGGCAGCGACGGTCACAATACCCGCAGACGACCTCTGAAGCTGCGCGCGGCAAGAGAGGCCGTGGCCAGTGGTTGGGGGGAAGCAAGGGCCGCTCTGTTGTTTCGTGAAAATCCACAAAAGGCCCTGGCCGGCCAGGAAATCACCATATCTGAACCGTTGCCGGTGGAAGTCAAGAGAGGCAAAGGTCTTCTCAACCCTATTAAAATGATTAAGCGGATTTTGGCAGAATTAAGATAAGAGGGTGGCTCAAGTTTAATAACCTGAACTCAGGTAGATCAGGAATCGTATAATTAGTGCTGAGCGCAACGAATCGTTAAGGAGCTTAAAACCGAATAGATGTTAACGTTTCTAAATTCTGCAATTTTGTTGGGGCTGTCTGCGGTAGCCATCCCCATTCTAATCCATCTCTTCACCCGCAAGAAAGTCAAGACAGTTTATTTTAGCAGTTTGAGGTTTCTCATCGAACTGCAGAAACACAAAATTCGCCGGCTCAAGATTCGACAAATTTTGTTGCTGATAGTACGTGCACTCATCATTCTGGCCCTCGTCCTGGCCTTTGCCCGGCCGGCGCTCAAGAGTAGCAGCGCTTCCTCGTTGGAGTCGGGCGCGCAAATCACCGCGGTGATTATTTTGGACAACACGCTGAGCATGGGACGCGAATTTGCGGGCAAGCGTCTCCTGGACATAGCCAAACAGCGAGCGCTGGAGGTCTTGAATCTCCTGCGGCCTGGTGATGAAATATACTTGTTGTACCCCCAGGCACCGCCCAAATTTGCCCACAAGGGCCCCAGATATAGTCTGGACACCGTGCGTGAGTTGATCGAAAACACCGAGCTGTCTTTTCGCACCACCGATTACCTGTCGACTTTTCGTGCTGCTGAGGAGATATTGCGCAAGTCGCAGAATATCAACAAGGAGGTCTATTTTATTTCCGACATGCAAAAAAATGGGTTGCGCCCGCAGGAGTCGGGCGACGGCGCCAAATTATTTGATAAGCATGTCAATGTGTTCGTGCTGCCCGTGCAAAGCACTGAACGGACCAACCTGGACATCGCATCCGTGCGTTTGGCTAATCAAATCCTGGAACGGGACAAAGTCGTCGAGATAGAGTCAGAGCTTAGAAGCCACAGCCAGCACAGGTTAAAAGACCGCCTGGTGCACCTGTTTGTCAATGGCAAACGGGTGGGACAACAGGCGCTGGACTTCGAAGCCACCTCTACCCAAAAAGTGCTCTTCAAGATGATTCCTGACCGAACCGGTTTTCAGTCAGGATTTGTGCAGTTGGAAGATGATGAACTTCTGGATGACAACACGCGCTATTTTACCTACCGCATTTTGGATGAAATCCCGGTGCTCATCGTCACCGGACCCAGCGCCAATAGCCGTTACTTGAAGTTAGCATTGCATCCCGAAAAAACCAGCACCACGAATGTCACGGTCGACGAAATAGACTACAACAAATTTCCAGAGCAAAACCTCAACAAGTATCGCGTCGTTGTTTTTGCAAATGTGCCACGTTTGGACAATGTTGCCTCTTTAAAGCTGCAAAAATTTGTGGCCGCAGGCGGCGGTTTCTTAGTTTTCTTGGGGGAAGACGTTAATCTTCGTAACTATAATGAAACGATTCAAAGAAAGATGCACCTGCCCCTGTTAAGCGAAACCTACGGCAACGCCACCGGGGAGCAGTTTCTTTCCCTGGGGAAAATCGATTTCAGCCACCCCATTTTTCGCGGTGTCTTTGAAGAGGACCAGAAGCAAATCAGTTCGCCCCACATCCGGTTCGTTGTGAAGATCCACGCAGAAAAGCCGATCGATACCATCATTGAGTACAGCAATGGCCAGCCGTTTCTGTTTGAAACGTCGTTTAGAAAAGGCTCTGTCATGTATTTCACCACCGGGCTTTCGAACAACTGGTCTGATTTGGTTTTCAAGGGCATTTTCGTGCCGTTGATTTACCGCAGTATTACCTACTTAGCGGGCGGGACGGTTAATGAAAGAAACGACTTCTTGATCGGAGATGAAATCGCCTACCGTGCGAATAAGCATCTCAGCCATAATGAAATTGTAATGCGAAAGCCGGATAGCACCGACGTTCATGTGAAGCCAGAGATAGCCCAGGGGGATTATTTAATTCGGTTTCACGACACAGAACTTCCGGGGATCTATTCGTTGTATTCCGGGGGAACAAGACTGGCGCAGTGGGCCGTCAATTATGACCCGGAAGAAACGATGACTACCCCATTCAAGACGAAAGTGTTGGCCAACCACCTCGCAGCCAATCAAGTGGTGGAGATCCAGCTTTCCGACGACATCGCCGAACGCCTCGAGCAGTCCCGATTTGGACGCGAACTCTGGAAATATTTTATTGCCCTGGCTTTGATTTTGACGGTCTTGGAAATGGCTGTCATGCGAGAAACGAGCAAGGTAAGTGTCGCACATCAGGCACAGGACTCAAAACGCAGCCGCATGGTCGATGTTGGAGAATAAGGAACAGATTCAAACAGGAGGTCGAAAGGCCTTGCACGAATTAAATTCTAAGCAGGTAGAACGGGCCATCTTAATTGGCATAAGCTTAAATGGGGGAAATCACTGGCAAGTAGAAGACCATTTAGAAGAATTAGCTCTACTGGCCGATACCGCCGGTGCCCAGGTGGTCGACAAGATCATTCAAGCGCGGGCTCGCATCGATTCGGCTTATTTTATCGGCAAGGGCAAGGCGGAATGTCTTGCCGTGGTAGCCGACGCTGCCGACGCCGGATTGATCATTTTTGACGATGATTTAAATCCGGCTCAGGTGCGAAACTTAGAACGCTTGACCGGCAAGAAAATCCTGGATCGGAGCGGTCTCATTTTGGACATTTTTGCGCGTCGGGCCAAGACCAGAGAAGCACGCACGCAAGTTGAGTTGGCGCAACTCAAATACCTGCTGCCGAGACTCACCCGTCAGTGGACGCACCTCTCGCGCCAAATCGGTGGCATCGGTTTCCGCGGTCCTGGCGAAACCCAGCTTGAAGTCGACCGCAGGGTAATCCGCAGGAAAATCGGTGCGCTGACTAAGGATTTGGAAAAGATCAAAAGCCAGCGCAAAGTCCGCCGTCAGCGACGCAAGGAGAATTTCAAAGTTGGCCTGGTTGGCTACACCAACGTTGGCAAGTCCACTTTGATGAACGCCTTGACGGAATCGGAAGTGTTTGTGGAGAACCGGCTTTTCGCGACTTTGGATGCGACCGTGCGTCATTTAGACACCGAGAATCACCAACCCATCTTGCTGGTCGACACGGTGGGATTCATCCGCAAATTGCCGCATCATTTGGTGGCCTCGTTTATGAGCACGCTGGAAGAGGCCAAAGAGGTAGACATGCTGCTTCACGTGGCTGATGTTAGTCATCCGCAGTTCTTGCAGCAAATCGCCGTGGTAAAAGATGTGCTGCACCAATTGCAGATTTCGCACAAACCGACCCTGATGGTGTTCAACAAAGTTGACAGACTCAAGGAGAAGGGATTAATCCCGCGGCTGAGCAAGGATTTCCAGCCCAGTATTTTCGTTTCAGCTACCAAAGGATTGTTCCTAAACGATCTAAAGGATACGATTCTGCGCATGTCCCGCGAGAGGTTCGTCGCCGTCGAACTCGTCTTGGATGTACAGTTTTCCTGGATCACCTCGAAGCTGTATGAACTGAGCGATGTGTTGGATACCCGGTACGACGATCGCCAGGTGAGGGTCTCTTTAAAAGCCTCGGAGCAAAAACTGGAATCTCTGAAATCGTTCTTGCAGGAACAAACCCATGGTGCATTTAAATTATCGCTTATTTCCAATGGTTCAAAAAACTAATTTTGTGACCTGGAGCGGTCTCTTTGTCTGGCTCGTTTTCCTTTGTTCAGGGGCTTACGCCCAGGGTTTTGTGCAAAGGACACACGAAACAAATCCGAATTATCGGGAAGGCGATTGGATCAGCTATTCCGTGGCCAAGTACGTGACTTCGATTGCCATCGGCGATCAGTACGTCTATTTCGGCACCCGGCATGCCGGCATCACGCGATACGATTTTTTCCGCAATCGCTGGGACTTTCCCTGGACGACCAGCAACGGCCTGGCCGACAATGCGGTTTTTGCTGTGGCCTACGACCCCGATACTGGCTTTTTGTGGTGCGCTACACACCTGGCCATTAGCTACTATCATCCCACGGCACACCGCTGGCGCAACTTGTTCAAGGATGAATTTGGCCTGCCGGTTTTTGACGAAGTTGAATCCATCGGGATTACCACCGATAAGATTGTGTTTGTAACCCGCACTGGCAAGGTCTTTGAAGGCAACAAATTCGGCGGCCTCCTTTTGGTTGCCGGCAACAATTTTGCAGGCGCCACGCCACACGGCAAGATTCGCTGGTTTGGTAAACTGGCCCAGAAGAGAAGGAGGTTCCCGCAGTTTTTTATGAGCGATGGCTATCTGTTCGACCAGCAAGGCATCGTTGAGGATCCCCATTTTCGCCGCGCTGAAATCGACGCCTACCTGGAAGATCGTTGGGGCAACCTCTGGATCGGCACCAGGGGACTGGGGGCCGGCAGGGCCGACCTCAATACTTTTCGGCTGGACATGTTGAATTTCGGCCTGACCAGTCCTATGGTGAGCGCGCTGAGTTTTTATGATAACGAACTCTGGATGGGTAGTGCCCGCAGCTTTGGTCAGGATCGGGGCATTACGGCCTGGAACATGGACCAGGAACGCTGGCGCTATTATGAGCAGCGCGACATCACGGATCTGGAAAGCGACCAAATCAATGCCATTACCGTGGATGGCGATTCCATTTGGTTTGCGACGGATCACGGGCTTTCTCTTTACGACTACAAAAGAGGTCGCTGGAAAACCGAAGACAACTTTGACGGTCTCTCCGATAATCGAGTGTTTGACGTCATTGCCGACAAAGGTTGGATTTACGTGGCGACGGCCAACGGCATAGATCGCATCTCAAGAAAGCGCCCGGCCAAGAAAGACAGCTTAATCATTGAGCACATAAGTCCCCTGAATTTGACCCTGGTCGAAGTTTACGATTTAGAGTTGACGAAAAACCTGCTGTGGGCGGGCACACGCCGGGGCATTTTTGTTTACGATACCAATAAAAAGGAAGGCGGCTTCAACGCTGAAATCGGTGGGCCGGTCAACGAGGTGGTCACTTCTATTTCGAGTTATGCTAATGAAATCTGGTTTGGTACTCAGGCAGGCATCGAGGCGTACGACCTCGACAAGAAGGAGTGGTTCGGCGTGCCTGAAGCGCGCTCTTTCCCCAACACGCCCATCAATCGCATTCTTGCCTGCAAAGATGCCGTTTGGGCGGCCACCAATCACGGCGTGCTCAAATTCAACCGCAAGAGCCGAAGCTGGCGCACCTTTAACACAACAGACGGCTTGCTCGACGACCGTGTCCACGCGTTGCTGCTGGACGGCGACTACCTCTGGCTCGGCACCAACCGCGGCATCACCCAATTTTTGTGGAACGATCCGAACCGGGTGGATTAGAATGATTGGTCAAACGGAACTTAAGGTATCTTGTTAAGTACTATTCTAAAATAACATTTATTTATAGATCCTATTATTTATGCTGTGAGGTGACACGTGCAAACAATTAAGGCCATTTACAAAGGCAGGAAAACTATTCAATTACTTGAAGAACTTGACCTAGCCAGAGGGACGAGGTTAGAACTCACAATGGATATTCCCAAAGATTCTCAAGAATCTGAATTAGGCCAAAGTATCGTGCGAGGACTTCATGACGCTGTTTCTGGACGAATTAGAGTTGTTGAAAATGCCGAAAATATAGAAAGCTGGGCGGAAAAATTCAGTGACAAGATATAAGTTTATTGTTACCGAAGAATTTGTACGTCAATATAAAAAACTGAAGAAAACGAACAAAAGGTTGTCCGATGAGTTTGATCAATTTCTTAAGCATTTTGATCATAGTAAAGGGGCAGTCATTTCAAACACTGGGGGAGCGAGAAAAATTCGCATGAAGGGATCGGGTCGAGGTAAGAGTGGTGCTTATCGCGTCATTTATTATTTGTTAATTGAAAATAAAATATTTTTTCTAACCATTTAAAGCAAAAGTGTTAAAGAAGATCTAACAAGAGCTGAATTAAGAGAGATTAAGAATCTGATCGCAAAACTAAAGAGCCAAGTATAGTCTCTTAACTAAGAGTATAACAGAACTTCAGGACAAGGCTCAGAGACCGGGCTTCCAGACTATTAAATCCAATTTGTTCCAAGGTTTCAATTCTTAGCGGCGGCACAAAATGTTGGTGTCGATACACGCATCAGAGCTCAGATGCAAGGGGCTCAAACATTCCACTCTTCAAGTTCCTCACTTTCCGCGACGTCTTTCATATAGAAACTTTCTCGTACCGTCCCCTGAGTCGCTCGAACCATGCTTTTCCCTTTTTCTGATGTTTGGGTTGTCAGAGAATCATCTTGACTTTTGTGTGTAATTCTCTTAATTTTTAGTCAATTAAATTTAATAGAAAATGTGAAAACCTACCATGGAACTCTTTGATGTGGAAGCGGCCAGGGCCGTCAAAAAATCCACGCCGCTGGCAGACCGCATGCGTCCCAAATCGTTAGCCGATTTTGTCGGTCAGGAACATCTTTTGGGGGAAGGCAAGATTCTGCGCCGGGCTATCGAAACCGACGACCTGATTTCCATGATTTTTTGGGGACCGCCGGGCGTGGGAAAGACGACCTTGGCGCAGATCGTTGCCCACGAGGCCAGGGCGGATTTCTACGCCACCAGTGCGGTGACCGCAGGCGTTGCTGACATCCGCAAGGTGATTGAGAAAGCCAAAGTCAACCGCAGCCTGGCCAAGCGCACCATTCTGTTCCTCGACGAAATTCACCGTTTCAACAAGGCGCAGCAGGACGTCTTGCTGCACAGCGTGGAAGACGGCACCGTGTTGCTCATCGGGGCCACCACCGAGAATCCGTCGTTTGAGGTCATCTCCGCGCTGCTTTCGCGCTGCCGAGTTTACCGCCTGAATCCCCTGGGCGAGGAAGAAATCGGCCTTATTTTACAAAACGCGCTTGCCAAAGATGAGATGACCCGCGACCAGAAACTCGCTTTCGAAGCCCAGGCCCGGGAGCTGTTGATCAAACTGGCGGGCGGCGATGCGCGCATGGCGTTGAATGCGCTGGAGCTGGCCATAAAACTGGCACCGGTTGCTTCGGACGGGTCTAAGAAAATCGCGGTTAAGACCGTGCAGGACGCCTTTCAAAGCAAGACCATCCTGTATGACAAGAAAGGCGACTTTCATTACGACACCATTTCGGCATTCATCAAGAGCGTGCGGGGCTCTGATCCAAATGGCGCGCTGCACTGGCTGGTGCGCATGCTTGAGGCCGGTGAAGACCCCAAGTTCATTGCCCGCCGGCTAATCATCCTGGCTTCCGAAGACATCGGAAACGCCGACCCGCAGGCGCTGGTTCTGGCCACCGCGGCCTTTACCGCGGTCACCTACATCGGCATGCCCGAAGGGGCGTTGGTGTTGGCACAGGCCACCACCTATCTGGCTTCGGCCCCAAAGAGCAATGCCTCGTACAAGGCGCTCTCAGCAGCCCAGAAAGATGTGCGTCAGCAGCCCCAGGAACCCGTCCCACTGCACCTGCGCAATGCGCCAACCGACTTAATGAAACGACAGGGCTATTCCGAGGGTTACCGCTACCCGCACGATTATGACGCCAATTTTGTTGAACAAAACTATTTGCCAAATGGCCTGAAAGATCGTATCTATTATTTGCCCGCGGACCACGGTTACGAAAGAACGCTGAAGGAGAGATTGGAGCGACTTTGGCAAAAATACAAAAAATGAACGGGACGAGTTCTACCAAAGGATTTTCCGATTTGGGTATGCGAACAGATTGTTGCCGTTCGTTATTTTCAACCCGCGCGGAACAAAAGTGGATGATTTTAGTGTTACACTAACAAGGATTCTGTAACATGTGGGCGGCTACTCCTACTCGTAACTTAGCCAACCAGGGGTGTGGGAGTCCTCACTGCCTGGTCGATTTAGGAATCGGAATGGATGGTGCTGCGGCTTTGCCAACGGAATCCAGATTGTTGTTCTTATGAAGATGTTGTTGTTAAAACTATTCTGTTGTATCTCTTTCGTTTTCTTCTGCGCTGGTATTGATCTCGCCCAGGAAACCAACTCCTCAGATCGCGCGAACAAAATTGCAGGGACAGACAGTTCTGCGGTAACGGGACAAGAGCCTGCCACCACTGCGCAGTCGTCTCAGGCTTTAGCCATGCCTCGCCCCAAAAGAGACATCCAACCTGCGAACACCGGATTGCAAGGAGAGGTGGAATACAGCGCGAGACACTTTGACAGCAACATCTCGGAAAACGTCACCTACCTCACGGGCGATGCGGTGGTCAAATACAAGAACATGACCCTCGAAGCGGGCAAGATTACCATTTTTTGGAACAAATATACCATGTTCGCCGAAGGGTTGCCCGATTCGTCACATCTCAACCATTCCACCGATGCCGACACCATGGCGGTCCAATACACGGGCTTGCCGGTTTTTACCGACGGTCGGGAAAAGATGCGCGGATTTAAGATGGAGTACAATTTTAAATCTGAGCGAGGCCGGGTTATCCGGGGACGCAGTGCGCAGCAGGGCGCCTATTATTTTGGCGAAACCATCAAACGGGTGGCCCCGGAAGAATTCAACATCGGCAACGGCAGCTACACCACCTGCGACAAAGCAGAACCGCATTACCAATTCAAGGGCAAGAAAATGAAGATCATTCTGGGGGACAAAGTCATCGCCAAGCCCGTGATCTTTTTCATCGGCAAAATTCCGGTGGCTATTTTGCCCTTTGCATTTTATTCCACCAAAGCCGGACGTCATTCCGGTATCATCATCCCGCAGTTTGGCAGCAGTCAACTCGAAGGACGCTACTTGCGCAACCTGGGCTATTACTGGGCGACCAACGATTACATGGATATGCGATTTACCCTGGACTTTTTCGAAAGGTCGGGAGTCTTGTTCAGAACGGACATGAACTACGCCCTGCGTTACAAATTCCGTGGTTCCATTGGCGGTTCCATTACTCGCAAGAGCTTCCCTGGAGGACGCAGTGAGCGCCGCTGGGATTTAAGAATCAACCACAGCCAGGAGATCAATGAAACGACGCGACTCTCTGTCAGTGCGAGTTTTGTCAACAACGACAATTTCTACAGAGACCTGAGTCAGAATAGACAGGAAGTGCTGCGCAGGCAGATTGTCTCCAACGCCACCCTCACCAAGAGGTGGTCCGAAGGCAAGAGAAGCATGACTCTGAATCTTTCCGAAACCCGGGACCTGGAGACCGGCACTCATTCAAGGACTTTGCCCAATTTGCAGTTGAGTTTCAGTCGTAGCCAGATTTTTCCTTTCACAGAGGACAAGCGCGGGTCCGGCCGTTCCCGCGAAAACGCCAAATGGTACAACTATCTTTACTATTCCTACTCCGGGCGTTTTGTCAACTCGATTAGCAAAGCCAGCAGAGACAATGCGAATACGGTTGTCAATCGAAATGCCAAACACCGGCTTAATTTCACCTTATCGAATCCCAAGAAGATTTTTGGCTGGCTTTCACTGACGCACTCCTTGAATGTCAATGAAGACTGGGTCGATCGCACCAGGAGCTTTGCTTTTGTGGATTCTACTCAGACCATCGCGCAAACGGAGGACCAAGGGTTTGCAGCACGGCACCTATTTTCCTATTCCACCACCGCGAATAGCAAAGTTTACGGCCAGTTCAATATGCACATCGGGGCGATCCGGGCCATTCGTCATGTGATGACCCCGAGTTTGTCTTTCACTTACCAGCCTAATTTTTCAAACGACTTCTGGGGCTATTTTCAAACCGTCCGCGATAGCTCGGGCAATCCCGTGCGCGACGCCTCGGGCAAGGTCGTCAAAAGGGATCGCTTTGGCGGCACGCCTTCGGTGGAGCGCAACACTTTGTCGTTTGGTTTGAGCAATCTGTTCCAGATGAAACTGGGTGAGGGGGAAAGGGAACGAAAAATAGACCTGTTCAATTTGAATTTTACCGGGGGTTACAATTTTGCCGCCGACAGTTTAAACTGGAATAATCTCAACACGGCTTTCCGGGCCAATCCCCAAAATAATGTGTCATTGAACATCAACACCCGCCACAGTTTTTACGACTTCGATCGGCAAACGGGCCGAACAGTCAACAAACTCCTGTTTAATAAGGGCGGCCTGTTTAATTTTCTGCGGCTGGTTTCTTTTCGCTTCGATGCCCGCTGGACTCTAAAGGGCCGCAGGAAAAGCGAAGGCGAATCCGAAAGCGGCGCCCGGTCCCGCACCGAACGGCCGGAAAGCGAACGTTTGGAAGTGTCGCAAGTCGACCGAGAAGGCCTGCCCACGGGCGAAGGTGTGGGCGACCGATTCGATTCTCAAAGCGCGTTTTCGGCTTTGAACATTCCCTGGCGGGCCACCCTTGCCCTGTCTTACAGCGAGAACAAATCCAATCCAAACCGTCCTTCCCGCACCGCCTACATCGATCTTTCCAACGTGGAAGTGCAGTTGACCAGGAATTGGCGCATCGGCTACCGGGTGCGCTACGATATCGAGAGAGGGGATCTGGCAGATCACCGAATCTCGTTTCACCGGGACCTGCACTGCTGGGAAGCGCTATTTACCTGGAACCCTTCAGGCATCGGCCAGGGATTCTATTTCAGGATCAACATCAAGGCCTCTCACTTAAGCCAGATAAAAATCGAAAAACGCGGCGGCACCAGCAGCGTCTTTTCGCCCTTTTAATCTAACGTACAAACCTGCTTTCCGGGCCCGTCTCCTTTGGAAGCGAGACAGGTTTTCACTCGTCCCGAACGAAAAGCTGAGGGATGTCTGGCCACGCGAACCGTGACCTGGGGTGTGATGCTGTATCCTGTCGTTCCCCTGGTTTTTTCGCCAGTCGCCACCAAAACCGGCTCCCCCATCGAACAGCAATTAATTTCATCGTGTTCAACGATGTTTGTCGGTGGAGATCCGACCGCAGAGGAACGTTTCCTAAAAGCCCGCACAATTCGCTGCAACCGGGTTGCTTTAAATGTCGGAAACGCCAAAGGCAGCCCTGTCATGCAGGAGGGAACTTGTTACTGGTGAGCACTGTGCGAGTCAGCCAACAGGATTCCTCCTGAATGACATTGGAGGCTGTAATAAAGGACGGCGACAGTTAGGCGTTTCCAGAAGGCAATTTGTGAGTCATCCCGAGTAGGTCACCGCTGTTCAGGTGACCGTATCGAGGGGTGACGGGCGTCGCCCTTCGATACGTCCCGACCCAAAAAGCGGTCGGGACTACTCAGGA
>JBHHYI010000044.1:0-26529 GCA_046757525.1 bacterium
TCCACCAGCGTCCGCGGTACAACATGGCCAGGTAGTCGTGGATCGTTACCTGGCGCACGGGCATGGATCCCGGTGGATAGGCTCCATTTGAATGACCGTTGGAGAAGTTTCGATGGTTGCTGTTTTGGACGTCCATAATAATTGCTGAATGAAATAGAATTCAAATTTCAGACTGTTGACTCACACAGCGTTACAACTGGCGCAGAGCAATCACGAGGGTGGCGGAAGCCGCCATAAGTCCCACAACCGAAGTCACGCCCAGGAAAGTCCGGAACTTGTGGCCAAAGGTTTGTGAGATCAGCACCGTGTCTCCACCTTCAAGGGTAGGGATGATGCCCGGCCTTCCGGTCTTGATGTACCTTTTGACGTTCACCGTGTAAATCGGGGGTTTCCGACGACGCCTGTTCTTGCCGGCTTTGCCGTTCCTGACCTCGACGTCACGAATAATGTGGACGTGCTTCAAATTGGCGCCGTCCCTGGGTCCACCGGCAAACGAGATCAACGAAATCAAATCGGTATGACGGGGAACCAAATATTGTCCAGGCTTTTGCACAAATCCCCAGACATTGACTTTGATCAGGATTTCGTCCTTGCTGCCTAAATAGTATTGCGAGGCGCGATTCAAAAAACTCTCTGATTCCTTTTCCTGGGCTCTGCCAACGCCTGGGATAGCCAGGATCCCAATGTACAGGAAGAGAAAACTGAATCTAAGAATCTTGAAGGACTCCATGGTCGACCTCTTGAACTTTAATACCAGGTTTACACATTCTGTAAAGACTGCAATCGATACCTGGAGCGATGTTTGGGTCTCTGCAAGAATTCTGATGGTCCCAGGCGCCGCAAGTGGCCGCGTTCAATTTCAACCGCAACGGATTGCCTGATGGCGTCTATTGAGATGACCAGTCTGTTTTGACCCCGACGCTCCAGGAAGATGCCTTTCATCCCTCTCAATGGGCCGCTCACAACTGCCACCTGGTCACCGCGTGTCAGATAATCGAACGGCTCCGGATCGTAGCCATGTTCCAGGATGCGATGAATACTTTGAATCTGGTCCTCAGGAATGCGGGCCGGCCGCCCTGCAAAACTCACCATCCGGATGACGCCGCGGGACTGCAAGGAATCGTAGCGCTCTCTCAAGTTGGCGCAGACAAACACATAAGAAGGAAACAACGGTTCGTCGACCTTCTTTCTGCGATCGCTCCAATATTTGGTCACCGAACGCAACGGCAAAAAAGCCTGCAACCCCTTGCCAAGCAATTCGGTATTGACTTTCTTCTCAAACCTGGGACGTGTGTAAATGGCGTACCAATACCGTGCACTTCTGTCTGCATTTCCTGATGTTCTTGAGATGGTCATTTCTGGTTCAACTCCTTAAGGATTCCTTGCAAGCCCACGCACTCAATTGTGACGAGATTGAATTAGTTTGAACAAAGCTCCGCCAAGTCAGTCCCATGATCTGCTCTAAATAATACATTTCCCGCAAAGATTTCATAAGGTCATCTCACCAATGACCTGTGCTTCGTCCCTGGTCGCTCAGGCAATCGTTAAACGAACGAACCCGGTCTCAAAACTGCTTATGGGGTTTCTGTTACAAAATGAATATTCTGCGACAGAAACTATGCTCTAAGCTCAGTTGCTTAGGAGCCCACGCAATCCGGCAACTGCCGGATTGCTTTAAATGTCGGAAACGCACCCACAATCGAGACGATTGCGTTACGTACAACAGAGCGTTTCCTAAAAGTTGAACGAAAACTCCATGCTGTTGTCATTCTTGAGTTTTGGGTCAAGCGCTACCTCGAAAACCAATCGACCGTCCGCTTTAGCCCGGCTTGGAACTGCACGGTCGGTGCGTAATTGAGATAATGCACCGCGCGGGAGACGTCAGCGAAAGAGTGTCGCACATCTCCAGGTCGAGGCTCTGCAAAGATTGGATTGATATCTTTGCCTAAAATCCGGTTCAATTCCACGAGCAACTGCTGCACGGTAATTTGGATACCGCAGGCGCAGTTGAAGATTCTTTCCTCTGGCAGTCGTTGGGTTTCACATGCTTTTAGATTAGCTGCCACCACATTGTCCACGAAGGTGAAATCCCGGGACTGTTGCCCGTCTCCGTAAATGGTGGGACGTCTGTTCTTTGACAGCAGTCCGATGAATTTTGGAATCACGGCTGAGTACTGTGAGGTTGGGTCCTGTTTCGGACCGAAGATGTTGAAGTAACGCAAAATCACCGTGTCCAGACCGTAAATGTGGGTGAAAACCGCACAATAGACTTCACCGGCCAGTTTGGAAATCGCATAAGGACTCATAGGCCGGGGACGCATGTCCTCGTGCTTTGGCTGTCTGGGATCGTTGCCATAAACTGAGGAGGAAGAGGCAAACACGACCCGCTGGACACCACGATCCCGTGCTGCAATGAGGACATTCAGGGTGCCGGTGATGTTGACTTCGTTGGTGGTTACGGGGTCCCCGATGCTACGCGGTACCGACGGCAGAGCCGCCTGGTGCAGGACGAAGTCCACACCGTCAACCGCCCGGTAAACGGTGCTCAAAGATCGAACGTCGCCTTCGATGACCTCGATGTCATCTTTGCAAGCGGCAACGTTTTCCCGGCGACCGGTTGAAAAATTGTCCAGGATGCGAACCTTTGCACCGCGCCTCAAGATTTCTTCGACAATATTGGAACCGATAAAACCAGCGCCGCCTGTAACCAGATATCTCATGGTTGGTTTCTCAAAAAATCTTTAGTCATTTTTTCCCTTGCATCGAGTGGAATTGTTTGTTAAATTCTTTTAACACCACCGGCGCCTCTAAGTGAAAAGCCCCGTACCTCTTCAATCAAAAAGAGGTATGGCCAGCGTTTCACCTGAAATTGAACTTCTCTCCAAAGGATTGTCCGGTCCGATGTTGGAAAGAAGTCGGCAAGAGTGCTCCGGTGGTTTCTTTTAGCTGTCCAGCTTCTCCTGCATATTTAGATCATTTTGTTCTTCAACGTCTTTTGGCGTGTTCAGCAACTCCAGTTCAGCAGAATAATCGCCAAAAGTAGCCTTCGCTGCGTTTCTGATTCTTTTTGTCAAATCCCAAAGTTCGCTCAAACACATATTTCTTTCATGAATGGCCTTGGCCCGCTCAAGCTTCAATTGCTCGGCCCGATCAACGTAACTTTGAGCCTCCGCGAGTTTCTGCAAGAATGTCTCCATGGAAATGTTCGGTACCAAGAGCTTGCCCCCAACACTGTTCCAGCCTTGCTTAACTATTTTTGCTTGCTCTAAAGTGTCTCTTGGGAAACTGGTAATTCTCGCTTTTTTGGGTTGCATGCTCTTGGCCATAGCGATCTCGACGTTCTTGGTTATCTGAAATGAGGGCTATTTGGATTGCAAACTTTTTTACAGAACCAAAATATTTGTTCTTGACATGCTCATTGCTTTTTTATTCCTACTTTTGATTGATTGCTTTGCAAAGATAGTATTTTAGAACTCAATTGCAAGGATTGTGATAATAACTTAAATGACGTGACGATAAGTTAACATGGGAGAAAGCATTGCAACAAAGTCCGCTAATACCTCACGAAGTGAAAGAGAAACCAGCTTGAGCACAATACCAACGTGGCCAGATTTTCGCCGCACTGCGCGCCGATCAGATGAAAAAATGTGAGTCTGCGTTCAATCACTGAGTAAATGAGGTTGTGGATGCAAGTCCCTGCATTTGAGCCGGAATGGATATTTGATTGCTACGACTGGAAATTGCGTTAGGAATTAAACAACTGTCGTGATTTCATGTTGCGCATTTTCCGGAAGTCCTGTTTTCAGTTGCGCAACCAAAAAAGCAAAAATAAACATAAAAGTCAAGATTTGTGATATTAATTTCATATACAAGTCGTTTTTTTTATTAAGTTAACGGGCTGCAACAGACAATAAACTTTGTTAACATTGCGAGCTCCGAAACTGGATTCTTTTTACTTTGTTGACTCATTCTTGAAGTTTTCTCAACCTTAATCGTTGCACCATCGGTCAATCAAGTGCGAACCTGCCGATTCCTGGAGACAAAACGTTGACCTGACGTGGAACCCAAAAGGATTCCTACTGTGGCAGGGGCCGCTGAGTTTGACTTTTCGCGCAGTTTACCCAGGTTTGAAAAGGAACTATCGTAAAGGCTTCGCTGCCACTGCGCCTGCCCGCTGTCTCGAAGCGGAGCGCCTCGCCCCCACTGGAATTTGGGCAGAAGGTTGCCGCTGGTTTGATTTGAAGCGTAGAGCACAAGAACAGACACAAGGCTTGTCAAAACAACCTGTTTTAAAGTGAGCTAGTAGCGTGATTCCTAATTACTGTTGCAAACCCTGACAGGGTTTCATTGAACGATCACAGCTATAGTTTTGCCGTTCAGAACCCTGTCAGGGTTGATATGTTAATTGAGAATCGCTCGTCTAGGGCATAGATTAGCCGTGCAACAACAGGTGCAGATTTTCGGAAGGATTTGCAGGGGGCAGCCGAAAAGCAGGCGGGCCGCTAAAAGAGCATCATAGCCCTAAACATTGCGCAATATCGATTGGCGCTGAGCACGGCAGCTCTCTGCCGTCCAGGTCAACATGGTGGTCTTTTAATATGCGAAAGCATTCCCTGTCCTGGTCGTCTACGCAGAGGAAGGGCAGGATTTCTGTCTTGCCGGCTTGAATGTGCATCCCTCCCACATTGACCTGTGTAATCTCCAAACCTAAACGGAGAAGGGCAACCACATCGCGAGGGGATTCAACAACCACGAAGATCTTTTCTGTTTTGGTGCTTTCCCTGTGTAAGAAATCGACGGTCTCTCTTACCGTGCAGATGCGTAGAGGGTAATCTGCGGCAGCCACCTGGTAGATCTTTTGTTCCCAATCATCCGCTGCCACCCTGTCATTACACAGGAGCAACCGATCCGGGTGGAGGTGCGGACACCAGGCCATGACCACCTGACCATGGATTAGACGATCATCTATTCTCAGCCATTGAAGTGACATGCCCGCCCTTGCTATCTATTTAGGATTGAACGAAAACTCTTCTCCGCGCTTGTCGTTGCGACCGCGCGAAACAAGCAAGAAATCTGGCCAGGCACCGAAGCCCCAGGTAGTTGCCCGACAAGATTTCTGCGCTGCGCTCTGTTGAAGTGACTGTTTCGGAAACCCGGCTTAAAGGGTAGAGCGAGTTAACCTTGCGATGCCTCGCATGCCGTCTCTGACCAATACTTCCCCGAACTCCTCCAGGGGATATTGATCTTTCTTAGAGACAAAAGCCAACACCATGGGAAGATTGACGCCTGAGATCACTTCTATCTTCGGTTTTTCCTTGACAACTCTCGACGCCACATTCCAACAGCTCCCCCCTTTCAGGCCAACCAGGATGAACAAACCGTTTCGGAGCTTTTCCATCTCAATAAGACGGCAAATCTTTTCAAACAAGGCCTGAGGCGAAAGGTCAGCACAGTCAATTGCATAAAGATTTTCGCATTCACCAAGAATTTGTTTGACGGCGTTAACCAGAGAAATAGCCACATTCCCGTGGCTCAAAATCAAACAATGCATGGAATCATTCTCTATTCAAAATCTTTGTCCAAGTAATCCTCTAAATACTTCTTGGATGCGATTTTCTCTTGCATCTTTTCGATGAGCTTTTGGTTAAATTCCTGTGCCGGATGGTGGCCGTAGATTTTTAGAAGCTGATTCAGCGCAATCACTTCTGCAATAACTGTGATATTCTTGCCCGGGAATATGGGCAATTTTACCGCCGGAATTTCCACATCTAATATTTTGGTTACGGCTTCATCCAGGCCAATGCGTTCGTATTCCTCGTTGTCATCCCATTCCTCTAATTGAACCTCCACTTCAACGCGTTTTTGCAAGCGCACAGAACGGATGCCAAATATGCGCCGGACGTCCACAATCCCCAATCCTCGAATTTCCATGTGGTGTTGCAGCGTTTCGCTGGCCATTCCAATCAATATGCCCTCCGCCTGTCGAACAATGTTCACAACATCATCGGCCACCAGGCGGTGACCGCGTTCCAACAAGTCCAGAGCAATTTCGCTTTTTCCAATACCACTACGTCCGGTGAATAACATGCCGATGCCGTAGACGTCTACCAACGAACCGTGCACGGTGGTCCTTGGTGCAAATTGCTCCTCCATGTAACCGCTCAGGAGGTGCATCAACCGCGTGGTCTTGAACGGGGTTCGGAAGACACTAATACCATGCTCGTTGCACAGCGGCATTAATTCTGGTACCGGGTCATTGCCTTCTGTGACGATAATGCATGGAATTTTGAACGAAACCAACGTTTTGATTGCGAGCAGTCTTTTGTCGCGCTTCAAGGATTTCAAGTACTCATTTTCGGTGTTGCCCATGATTTGAACTCTTTTGTAGGTAAAAACCTTGACGAACCCGGTCAGGGCTAAACCGGGCCGATTCAAGTCTGATTCACGAATGATTCGCCTAAAACTCGCGCGATTATTCAACAGCTCTAATTTTAGCTTCTCTTTTGTATCGCGGTAAAGTTTGTCTACGGTCAACGTTTCCATTACCTACCAATGAGATTTTGTTCTGTGCTGCTGTTCAATGCCGAAGGTCTTCACCACGGGACTCATGGTCGTCATCCGGTTTCTTTGGTCTCGAATGAAGGAGCCGTCGTCGATATAGAACTCTTGTTGTTCCCATGAGATCGCAGTTTTTCTTTGTACTTTTTGATTTGCCGTTCCAATTTGTCCACCGCAAAATCGATGCTCTTGAAGATGTCCTCGGATTTTTCTATGGCCACCAATCTTTGATTATATACGCTTATGGCAATCTCCGCAACCTGTGTCAGCTTTTCGTAGTCTAAAATGATTTCGCAATCTATGATTCCATCGTAATACTTCTTAAGCCGCAGTACTTTTCTTTCAGCGTAATCCTTAAGCTTCTTTGAGGCTTTGAAATGTCTGGCAGTGAAATTGATACGCATTGAAACCTCCCTATTGGTTAAACCTTGAAGAATATCATTACGAGTTACTTTTTATAACGATTGTGGGGTTCAATTGGTTTTGCCCAGGCGCTCCTTTCCATGAAAACGAAAAATCAGGTAACAGCTCACCTGCCCGAACGATCCCATAAGAAATGTGAGGTTCGTGTTCTGTCATTCCCGCAATCTTTTGAGCGGGAATCCACAACGCCTTTTCACATGGATTCCTGCTAAAAACATGCAGGAATGACGTGTTGCTGAACTGGTACAAAATCAGAGCGTGCCCGAGTTGTCAACTTTTTTCGGCCCTGGGATGGGCTTGATTGTAAATCCTCTTCAATCTTTCTACTGTAAGATGCGTATACACCTGGGTGGCTGACAGACTCGCATGTCCAAGCAATTCTTTTACTGCTAACAAATCAGCACCTTCTTCTAACAAGTGGGTTGCAAATGAGTGCCTGAGCACGTGTGGAGAAACACCATCTTTTTCGGAAGCTAAACGTAAGTATTTTTTTACTTTTCTCTGTACCTGACGCGGAGACATTCTCTGCCCTTTCCGGCTCAAGATCAAAGCGTCATTCGACAAGCTCTTGCTCCGCAACAGAGCCTCTCGCTGTTGGAGATACCGCTGAAGAGACGCGCAAGTGGCCTTTCCCACTGGAACCAGGCGCTGCTTGGAGCCTTTGCCAACCACGCTCAACAAACCGTTCAGGAAGTCAAGATCTGCCAGGTTCAAATTCACCAGCTCGCGCAACCGGATTCCCGTTCCATAAAAAAGTTCCAGCACGACTCTGTCACGCAGCCCGTCAAAGGTGTCCGCGTCCGGCAAGTGGAGGGCCTGCAAAATCTCTTGGAAGTTTAAATAGGCCGGCAATCTCCTCTCAGTTTTCAGGAACGGCAGATTCAGCGCCGGGTTGGTTTCACAGATTTCTCGTATGGATAAAAACTTGAAGAATGAACGCAGACAGGCTAATTTTCGATTGACCGTACTGGCTTTCAGTCCCCCTTTGAAAAGCATGGCCAGAAAGGCACGCAAGGAGTTCTTAGTAACCGTTTCCAGGTTTGAGTCGTGATGAAATTGAGCTAATTGCTTTAGATCCGTTCTATATGATTTTAAGGTGAAGTCAGAAGCGTTTTTTTCAGATCGAAGAAACAACAAAAAATCATCAATATGAACAGTAAGGGTTTTAACCGTAAGCAACTGCTCCATAAGTTTCCTTAATGTCAAGCGGGAATTCAGCCTTGCACGCAGGGCACAAAAAGTGTTCCCCTTTTGATTGTGTATATCGTTGCTCCAGATATGGACTTCTACACTCCGGACACGCTATGCTGACCGGTTTGTTCCAGGTTGCGAATTTGCATTTTGGGTAATTGCTGCAACCATAGAATACGCGCCCCCGTTTTGACCGTTTTTCAACAATGTCACCGTTGCAGTCTTTCTTGGGGCACTTCACGCCAATGGAAATGGATTGGGTATTCTTGCATTCCGGATAGCCTGAGCAAGCCAGGAACCGTCCAAATCTTCCGTGTTTAATCACCATTTTCTTGCCACACTTCTGGCAATACTCATCGACCTCTTCAACTTTTTCCAGGGGTTTGGTAAACTTGCACTCCGGATACTTGGTGCAGGCCATAAACTTTCCGTTTCTACCCCAACGGATGATCAACTCACTGCCACATTGAGGACAGGTTTCCCCGGTTTCCTCCTGAAGGGAATCCTTGATCTCATCCTTTCGCGCTTTTGCATCTTCTAAGGCCCTATGAAAAGGGGTATATAAATCACGTGCGACTTCAACAAATGCCTTTTCGCCAGACTCCACTTTGTCCAGACTTTCTTCCATCAGCGCTGTAAATTTAACGTTGAAGATACCCGGAAAGTTCTGAATAAGTATTTTGTTGACGGTTTTTCCCAATTCGGTTGGCACCAGATTGCGCTGCACCTTCTCGATGTATTTTCGGGCCAAAATGGTGCTGATGATTAAGGCATAGGTGCTGGGCCGCCCGATTCCCAGACTATCCAGCTCTTTGATCAAGCTGCTTTCCGAATAGCGTGGCGGGGGTTTGGTAAAATGCTGTTTCGGAATAAGCTGCAGCAATTCCAGCACCTCGTCCACGTGCAAGTTGACCGGAATTTCCATATTGTCGGGGCTTTCTTTTTCATCCCTATCTTCATAAACTTGCAAGAAGCCTCGGAACAGAATCACGCTGCCGGTCGTACGAAACAGGTATTTTTCGCCGGCTGCAATGTCAATGGTCGTTTGCATCAGCTTGGCCGCTGCCATCTGGGAAGCCACAAACCGGTTCCAGATCAGCGAATAAAGCTTGAACTGCTCAGCGGTCAAGTGCCGCTTAATTTTGCGCGGCTCACGCTGCATGGACGTGGGCCGAACCGCTTCATGAGCATCCTGCGCACCTGCCTTCATCTTGAATCTTCTCGCGGAAGCAGGGAGGTACTCCTTGCCATAGTTGACCAGAATGAACTCTCTCACCGCCTCAAGGGCTTCGTTAGCCACTCTCACAGAGTCTGTACGCATGTAGGTAATGAGACCAACGCTGCCTTCTGTCCCAAGCTCAACGCCCTCGTACAGTTGTTGAGCGATCATCATGATTCTTTTGGAGGTAAAGCCGAATTTTCTGGCAGCGGCTTGCTGCATGGTGCTGGTGGTAAACGGTGGGCTTGGATTCCGACTGACTTCTTTCTTTTTGATGCTTTTTACGCGGTAAGTCTGTCGGCGCAGGTCTGCGGTTAACTTTTTGGCTTGTTGCTCATTGGAGATTTTAAAAGGCTTGTCTTCAACCTTAAAAAGATTGGACAAAAACGGCTCGCTCTTTTGACCTCTTAATTTAGCTTGAATGGACCAGTATTCCTCTGGCACGAACTTATCGATCTCCTCTTCCCGCTCACAAATCAAACGCAGCGCCACAGACTGCACGCGCCCGGCACTGAGCCCCCGGTAGACGGTACGCCAGAGAATGGGACTTGCCTGATAGCCCACCAGTCGATCCAAAACCCGCCGAGCTTTTTGCGCTTCCACTTTCTGCAAATTGATTTGCGTCGGTTTGGCGATGGCGTTTTTTACGGCCTTTTCGGTAATCTCGTTGAATAATACGCGGAATATCTTGCTTTTCTTTGGTTTAATCTCTTCTGCAAGATGGAAGGCGATGGCTTCCCCCTCCCGGTCAGGATCGGTGGCAATGTAAATATTATCCACACCCAGAGCTGACTTTCTCAACTTGTTGAGGAGTTTGCCTTTCCCCCGAATCGTGATATAATCTGGCTTGAAATCGTTTTCTAAATCAACCCCTAAGCGCTGTTTGGGTAGGTCTTTTATATGACCAACAGAGGATAAGACTTCAAAATCTGAACCTAAAAATTTTTTTATGGTCTTCGTTTTTGCATTGGACTCGACGATCACCAGTGATTTAGACATTCAACTCCTTTGACTTCAATTTCAATAGACCACACAATCAATGAATTATTGGATGCTCGTCAAAAAAGAAAAAGGAACTTTCAGTTACGTTTTCCGGATTAAAAAGCACGGAGGCTACTATGGTCTTGATTTCAGTGATGTTTATGTGAGAAACGCCCAACATCATGGCTCTCTCCAAAATCTGCTCGAGCTGATTTTCGTCGATAATTCCCAATTCTTTTAATTGTATCATGTAGCCGAAGGATTCGGTGGAAATGATGGATCTTTCCACTTCATGCAGATGGCGGAAGGAATTCTGCATAATGCAACCCTGATTCTCGATCAATTCCTCGGAGTCGCTTTTCATGCGTTCGAGAAGCCATGAGAAGGCCGAGCTTATCTCGTTTTCCGTGTAGCCCTTTTTGAGAAGATCCTTGGAAAGCAAATCGAGTTTCGCGGAGTTGTCGCCATTGTTGATTTCGCTCATGATCAGTACCAGTATTTCAACCACGCGTTCGTTCATAGTCATCTCCTCTAGAATTATCCTCATTTTTCCCAAAATCTTTAAGTTGTAAATGTAAAAAAATATCTTGTAAAAGCAAGTTTTTTTATGGTAAAATTTAGTCATTAACGTGGCAGTAATCCAACATTTCCATTCTCAGGGTTAAGAGTGCTGCCTTTATGAACGGCTGTTCATACGCGGCCGTGGCATTTTTTATATTTTTTACCGCTTCCGCACGGACAGGGTTCGTTGCGGCCAATCTTTTCCCCGACTACCACCGGCTGCTTCTTGCCACCACGTGCAGGACCGCCAGCATCGGCCGCAGCGCCCTGGGGGATTCCCCCGCTGGAGAATCCCATGCCCACCGCAGAATCGTGCACCGTGCGCATCCGTTGCGGCAACCTGCGCCTTTCATACGAGGGTTCCGGCTGCACCTGTGCTCTGAAGATCAACTCCAGAACCTGCTCATTGATCATGTCCAACATTTCTGTGAACATGCGAAAGCCTTCGGACTTGTATTCGAGCAGTGGATCCTTTTGCCCATAAGCCCTGAGCCCTATCCCCTCTTTGAGCTGATCCATTTCGTAGAGGTGCTCCCGCCACCTTTCATCGATGACGCGCAACATGGCCAGACGTTCAATCTGGCGCATGACTTTGTCGCCGAATTCCTGCTCCCGTTGCTGGTAATGGAGTTTGGCGGCGTCGAAAAGCTTTTCGAACAAGTCGTGCTGATTTATATCGGGGATATCCTCCTCTTTTATAGGCATCTCGAACAGCATGGTTTTGCGAAAAGCCTTTCCCAATCCGTCCCAGTCCCATTCTTCTGAATACTCCTTCTCATCGGTATAGAGAGCGATTTGATTCTCGATGAAATTCGCCATCATTTCGATTATTTCTTCGCGCAGATTCTCTCCCTTGAGGGCATGGGTGCGGCGATCGTAGATCACTTCCCGCTGTTGATTCATGACGTTGTCATATTCCAGCAGATGCTTGCGAATATCAAAATTATGAGCTTCAACGCGTTTTTGCGCCCTCTCGATGGACTTTGTTACCATGCGGTGTTGAATCACCTCTCCTTCCTCCACACCCAGCCGGTCCATGACGCTGGCAATTCTGTCCGAACCAAACAAGCGCATTAAGTCGTCTTCCAGACAGAGGTAGAAGCGTGAGGATCCGGGATCGCCCTGGCGGCCGCTTCTGCCGCGCAACTGCCGGTCGATGCGCCGCGACTCGTGGCGTTCGGTGCCGATGATGTGCAGGCCGCAAGGGACCTGTTCATAACACTTGTACTCCTCCAAATAGGGACAGATATCGGCTTCAGAACGCGGCGTCACCAGGGCGCAGTTGAAATACTTGACCACCCCAGCGCCGAGTTTAATATCCGTGCCCCTACCTGCCATATTGGTCGCAATGGTAACCGCGCCAGGCTCGCCGGCAAGCGCAACAATCTCCGCCTCCCGCTGGTGTTGCTTCGCATTCAGGACCGAATGGCGTACCCCTCGCCGCTTGAGCATGCGACTCAACGTTTCAGACACATCCACCGAAATGGTTCCCACCAACACGGGGCGCTTTTTCTCATGCATTTCAACGATTTCATTGATGACCGCATTGAACTTTTCCCGCTTGGTGCGAAAAATCTGGTCGTCATAATCCAGGCGACGGATGGGTTCATTGGTGGGAATCACCACAACATCCAGTTTGTAAATCTCCCAAAACTCAGTGGATTCTGTCTCGGCCGTGCCGGTCATCCCGGCCAATTTGTGGTACAAGCGGAAATAGTTCTGCAGGGTGATGGTTGCCAGGGTTTGCGTTTCGCGTTCGATTTTTACCCCTTCTTTGGCCTCCAACGCTTGATGCAAACCGTCGCTGTAACGCCGGCCCGGCATGAGTCGACCGGTGAACTCATCGACAATCATGACCTTGTCTTCGTTGACAACATATTCCACGTCTTTTTCGAACAGGGAATAAGCACGCAAAAGCTGCGAAATATTGTGCAGGCGTTCGCTTTTTTCCCCGTACTCTTCTTGAATCTTTCGCTTCTCTTCTAACTTGGCTTCGGGAGAGAACGCTTCGTTAGAATCTATGTCGTGCAACCGTTCAGAGAGGTCCGGCAATATGAACATTTCGGGGTCATTTGGTGACAACGCATCTCTGCCTTTATCCGTTAAATCGATGGTATGCGCCTTTTCATCGATAGCGTAATACAGCTCTTCGTCGATTTCGTTCATCTTTTTGTCGCGAATATAGTCATTCTCGACTTTCTGGATGAGCTTTTTTACCCCCACCTCTTGAAAGAGCTTGATTAACCGTTTGTTTTTCGGCGCGCCTCGTGAAGCCTGCAGCAGCAGGATACCAGCCTCATAATCCTTCTCTGCTTTTAACAGCTTTTCCCCTTCTGCAATCATGCTATTCACCAGCATGGTTTGCTTTTTGACCAATTGCTCGACGCGCGGCTTTATTTCATCGTATTTGTGGGTCGAATGCTCAACCGGACCGGAGATGATCAGCGGGGTGCGTGCTTCGTCGATCAGAACCGAGTCCACCTCGTCCACGATGGCATAGTAGTGACCCCGCTGCACTTGATCTTCCTGACGGATGGCCATGTTGTCGCGCAGATAATCAAAGCCGAATTCATTGTTGGTGCCGTAGGTGATGTCCGCAGCATAGGCCACCTTGCGCCGTTCCGGGTTCATGTCGTTCTGGATGTAATCCACGGTGAGGCCGAGGAATTTGTAGATTTCTCCCATCCACTCGCAATCGCGGCGGGCCAAATAGTCGTTTACGGTCACCAGGTGCACGCCTTTGCCGGTCAACGCATTCAGGTATATGGGCATGGTTGCCACCAGGGTCTTGCCCTCACCGGTGGCCATCTCAGCGATCTTTCCCCCATGCAGCACGATCCCGCCGATGAGCTGCACGTCATAAGGCACCATGTCCCAGTGAATCTCAACATCGCAAACCCGCCACTTTCTACCGACCAAACGTTTGCAGGTCTGTTTGACGACGGCATAAGCCTCCGGCAGAATCTCATCGAGCACCTTACTGATGAGGTCATGTTCTTTTTCCTCCAACTTCTCAATCCGGTCTCTCATGGCCTCGGTATCCACCACCTCCTGATCTACCTCATCATCAGAGGGTTCCTTACCATTTTGGGAGCCGGCATCCGATTGTAGGAGCCCCCTTAATTCCTCCAATTCTTCGGTGACCTCTCGAGTCGCCTGAACAATTTTGTCCTTAAAGTATTGCGTCTTGTTCTTGAGCTCTTCGTCGGAAAGTTGTTGAAATTGCTCGTAGTAATGATTAATCTCCTCAACCCTCGGCCGCATCCGTTTGACATCCTTTTCGTGCTTGCTCCCGAATACTTTTGTTACTATGTTTTCAATCATCTTCGACCTTTCGCTAAGATTTCTCCATGCCTCCTAAAAACTGAGGATTGCCCAAAGGACAATCCTGAAAATGATCCACAAACCACAGCGATATCAGGCCCATGCCCGGGTTTCAATTTTCGTTCAGCCCTCGACCGCTTTTCTTTAACAAGCCTTTGCTTTTAAAGTCCACCAGAACCCCATCCAAGATGCCATTGATGAATTTGCCGCTTTTTTCCGTGCTGTATTTTTTTGCTATTTCTATGGCCTCATCAATAGACACTTTTGGGGGAATATCTTCAAAATACAAGAATTCACAAATCGCCAGACGCATGATATGCTTATCCAGGATGGCGATTCTTTCAAAATCCCAATTATGCGCTTTTTCGCTAATGACCGCATCGAGCTCCTTTAGGTTCTGTACACATTTTGTCAATAGAGCCTGGGCAAACTTCTTGACCTTTTCATTCTCATCACTTTGGAGAACCAAGTCCTCGAATATTTGTTGCAGCGGATTGCCTGACATTTCATAAGCATACGATGCCTGTAAGGCCAATTCTCGAGCTCTTCTCCTTTGCATAACAAAATCCCTTTAGTTCAAAAAGTCCAAAATAGCCCTGTTTATCAAAAAGAATTTGCTCAATCTATAAAAGTCAGCCATCCATACTTATCTTCGAGTTCGCCGCTGATGATGCCAAAAAATCTCTTTTGAATCTTCTCCGTAACGGGGCCGCGCCGCCCGGTGCCAACAGGGATGCGGTCAACTGACTTAATAGGGCTTACCTCCGCCGCGCTGCCAGTGAAGAACACTTCATCGGCGATATACAAAAGCTCTCTCGGTATGTTCGTTTCCTCTACTTTATAGCCCAAATCCTCGGCGAGATGCATGACACAGTCACGGGTGATGCCTGGCAAGATCGACGCTGAGATGGGAGGCGTAAGCAGTCGATCCCCCTGAACCACGAAGACATTTTCGCCGCTGCCTTCACTGACAAATCCGTTGGCATCCAACGTGATGCCTTCTATGTAACCATCCACCTTGGCTTCGAGTTTCACCAGTTGAGAATTCATGTAATTTGCCCCACACTTGGAAATAGCAGGAAACGTGTTTGGCCGCATACGGGTCCAGGAAGACACGCGCACATCAACGCCAACGTTAATGGCCTCCTCGCCCAGGTATTTGCCCCACGCCAGCGCTGCCACCACCACTTCCGTCGGCGTGTTTCCGGGGTCCACGCCAAGACTGCCGTAACCGCGAAAGGCGATGGGCCGGAGATAAGCCTCTTGCATGTTGTTCACTTTTACCACGTCGATGCAGGCCCTGGTAATGGTTTCCTTGGGAAAGGGCATGGGCATCCGGTAAATCTTTGCCGAGTTAAAGAATCGATTTATATGATCTGTTATGCGAAATAACGCAGCGCCCTTAACCGTCTTGTAACAACGAAATCCTTCAAAAATCGCCGAACCATAATGCAACACGTGCGACATCACATGAATCTTAGCATCCTGCCAATTGACCATATTTCCACTAAACCAAATCTTTCCGTTTTCTAAGAACTCAGACATGATGAATTCCTCCACGTATTAAGTGAATATTACCTGAGTGGCTGCTGCTATTTGCCCAATAGTCCCCTGGCAATCACCAATCTTTGTATTTCTGAAGTACCTTCATAAATTTCCGTGATCTTGGAATCCCGCATAAATCTTTCCACAGGATAATCCTTTAGATAGCCATAACCACCAAAAATTTGTACCGCTTTCGTACTAACGTCCACAGCCGTTTCCGAAGCGAACACTTTTGCTTTGGAAGCTTGCGAAGAATATCTTTGTTTTTGATCTTTGGCCCAGGCTGCCTGGAACACCAGAAGCCTGGCGGCATTGACGCGCGTCTCCATGTCCGCCAACATAAACTGAATGGCTTGAAACTTGGAAATCGGCCTGCCAAATTGCACCCGCTCTTTGGAATAGTTAACGGCAGCGTCCAACGCACCTTGAGCAATCCCCAGGGCCTGGGCTGCGATTCCAATACGGCCGCCGTTGAGAATTTCCATCGCGATCTTAAACCCATCGCCTGGCTCACCCAACAAATTCTCTTTCGGCACCGCACAATCTTCCATGATAATAGAAACCGTATCTGAACTGCGGATGCCCATTTTTCTTTCCTTCTTGCCCACCTGGAATCCCTGGAAATCCCGCTGCAGAATAAACGCGCTGATGCCTTTGTGTTGCACAGATGGGTCGGTCAGAGCAAACACCAGGTAGCGGTCGGCGTGCATGCCGTTGGTAATAAAGTTTTTGGTACCATTCAAAATGTAGTGATCGCCGCTGAGAACCGCGGTGGTTTTCATGGCGGCGGCGTCCGACCCCGATCCGGGTTCAGACAAACAATAAGCCCCTAACTTTTCGCCTTTGGCTAAAGGCACTAAATATTTCAACTTTTGTTCTTCGGTACCGAATTCTTCTATTCCGTGACAGACCAATGAATTGTTTACCGAACAAATCACACCTACCGAAGCGTCGATCTTTGAAAGCTCCTCCAGCACCAGAACGTAACTGATGGTGTCTAACCCGCCGCCGCCGTATTGCGGGTCCACCATCATGCCCATGAAACCCAACTCGGCCATTTTCTTAACATGGTGCTCGGGATATTTTTCCAACCGATCCCGTTCTGCCGCATCTTTGGCCACTTCGTTTTGAGCAAATTCGCGTGCCGTCTGCTGAATGAGTTTGTGTTCGTCGGTCAATGAAAAATCCATGTTGCCTTCCTTACTTTAATACATATTCCTTCGGTTCAAATAACTCAAGAATAGTCGTAAAATCCCTTGTGCGTTTTCCGACCCAGAAACCCCGCTGCGACCATTTTTTTTAAAAGCGGGCATGGTCGATATTTGTCGTCCCCCAGATTGTCGTGCAGCACGCGCATGATATGCAGGCACACGTCCAACCCGATGAAATCCGCTAATTCCAACGGCCCCATGGGATGTGCCATGCCCAGCTTCATCACCGTGTCCACGGCTTCTTTGCTCGCAACGCCTTCCATGAGGCAGTAGATGGCTTCGTTAATCATCGGCATCAAAACGCGGTTGGAAACGAACCCCGGGTAATCATTGACAGCCACAGGGGTTTTGCCCAGTTTCTTGCTCAGGTTCACGACCAGATCAAAAGTTGCGTCGGAGGTGGCCAGGCCGCGAATCACCTCGACCAGGGCCATCACCGGCACCGGATTGAAAAAATGCATGCCCACCACCTTGTCCGGTCGCCGGGTGGCCGCAGCAATTTCCGTAATTGAAATCGAAGAAGTATTCGAAGCCAGAACGGTATCCAGGGCACACAGAGCATCCAGCCTGTTGAAAAGCTCTTTTTTGATATTCGCATCTTCGGTGGCCGCTTCTACCACGAGCTGCGCCGTCTTAGCTGACTCTAATCGAACCTGGGTTGTGATGCGGGCGGCGGCCGCCTCAGCCTCTGCCTGGGTTATCTTGTCCTTTTTGACCTGCCGCTGCAAATTCTTTTCAATGGTATTCACAGCTCTTTCCAAAAAGGAGGGTTCGACGTCTACCAAATTGACAGAATAGCCGGCAAGTGCGAACACGTGGGCAATGCCGTTGCCCATGGTGCCGGCCCCTACGACGGTTACGTTCTTGATTTCCAAGTCAAAATCCTTTGCCAGTTGTGTTATTTCCTACATCAGATTAGAAAGCCGTGCTTTCTGCGTATTCCTTGACGTATTTCCCATCTTCAGTTGGGCTAAGATCAAACTTATCCGCTATATAATACTTAGCCAACCTCAAGATTCTCGGTTATCTGATGCAAAACAAGTAGATTATTTTGATGTAACGGCAATTGCTGATAAACTTGTCCCTCGCTATCCGAAAACTCAACCAAAAAGTGATTATCTGAAAGCTCGGAAACAACTGTCCCCGTAGTCCCCCGTTTAATGGGGGTGTTTTCAATGTCTACCAATACTGCAACATAATCATGAATCTGTATCATATTTTTCCTCTTCTTGTCTTGATAAAACAAGATGTTAGATATGGCCTATCTTTACCTACGCCAACCAGCCATAAAGTACACAAAATCTCTTTTTGATTAATCCCTTCAACTTCATATTCAACACGATATATTTTGCCAAAATCATTTTCTTGTTCTTTTGTAACTTCACCGGATTCAGCGGATTTCAAAACTAATTCCTTTAGCTTCACACTATTTGCTTGCGTAATCCCAAGTGCTTTCCCAAAGACTTTAGCTTTGTGCTTTCCATCTGGATGAAATGGATTTAAGCAATAATCTTCCAACTTCCCCTCGGGAATGACAGCCTTTGCTCCGTCAGGCAATTTCACTATTACTAATATGTTTAGAGTTTCTACCGCTCAACAACCACCGCTGACGCCTCACCGCCGCCGATGCAAAGCGTTGCCAGACCTCTCTTTTTGTCATATCTTTTCATGGCGTAGAGCAGCGTGGTGAGGATTCTGGCGCCACTGGCGCCAATGGGATGGCCCAGGGCCACGGCACCGCCGTGCACATTGACTCTGTCCATGTCCAGGCCCAACTGTTCTCCGACCGCCAGATTCACCACGGCAAAAGCTTCGTTGATTTCAAGCAGGTCGATGTCGGCCAGCGTCAGATTGGATTTGTCCAAGATCAACTTGATGGCATCTGCCGGAGCGGTGGTAAACCACTCAGGCGCTTTGGCGGCCGAGGCCTGGCTTACGATGGTAGCGAGCGGTTCTATGCCCAGGCGTTCTGCGCGTTGCCTGGACATGACCACGCAAGCGGCAGCTCCGTCGTTGAGTGAGGAAGCATTGGCCGCGGTCACGGTCCCGTCTGGCTGGAACGCCGGTCGGATGGTGCGCATTTTCTCGAAATTTGCCCGCTGCGGTTCCTCGTCTTCCGCTACAACGATTGGGTCGCCTTTCCTCTGTTTGATCTCAACCGGAACGATCTCCTCGGCAAAGTAGCCATTCCTGGTAGCCTCCAGGGCCTTTTGGTACGATTTAATGGCAAAGTCGTCCTGAGCTTCTCTGGGCACATGGCATTCTTTGGCGCACAGTTCTGCAGAGTTGCCCATGTGGAAATCGTTGTAAACATCCCAGAGGCCGTCCTTAATCATGCTGTCGATGAGCTGCCCGTGGCCCAGCCGGTAGCCGGCCCGGGCTTTGTCCAAAAGATAGGGCGCGTTGGACATGCTTTCCATGCCGCCAGCAACCACGATATCGGCATCGCCCACCATAATGGCCTGCGCTGCCAACATGACCGATTTTAAGCCGGAACCACAGACCTTGTTGATGGTCATGCACGGCACGGAATTGGGGATGCCGGCGCCCAGGGAGGCTTGCCGGGCTGGCGCCTGCCCCACACCAGCGGTCAGCACCTCCCCCATGATCACCTCGCTCACGTCCGCGCCGGTGATTTGCGCCCGCTCGAGCGCCTCTTTGATCACAAGGCTACCCAACTGTGGCCCGGTCAGCGAACTCAGGGCGCCCTGGAAAGTGCCTATCGGCGTTCTACACGCACTTGCAATAACGACTTCTCTTAACTCAGCCATGATGGAAAACTCCCACTAATAAGAATTTCATCACATCTCGATTTTTTCAATTTGTGGCTTACCCTCGACCTCTTTCAAATATCCTGCTTTGATTCTTGGCGCATGTTCAAATATCAAGAGCCAGTGTTCCTCCAACGCTTGCTCGAGCACCCTTTCTTTCATTTCCATGGTGGTTTTCGGATAGAGATCATACGCCATGACATACGGTGTCTTCAGATGCGAACTCGTCGGCACCAGATCTGCCAGGAAACAAGCGGTCTGACCGTCCGAATGAATCCGAACGATTTGGTGATCTCGCGTGTGACCGCCGGTCACAAAAACCTCAACGCCGGGCACGATTTGCTGATTCCCCGAAATCAACTGCACCTGGCCCGCCTGTTCCAGGGGTTCCCAGTTCCTGGCCAGATAGCTGGCCCTGCTGCGCGGGTCAGGCGCTTTCGCGTACGCCAATTCGCCGCTTTGCATGAAATACGTCGCATCGGGGAAGGTCGGACGGATTTCGCCAGCGACGTCTTTGAAGCAATTGCCTCCGCAATGATCGAAATGGAGGTGGGTCAAGATGACTTTGGTGATATCCGCAGCGCTAAGACCAACGTCCTCTAAACCCTGCAACAAGTTCACGGATTTGTCAATTCCAAACATATTGGCAAATTTCTCATCGAAATTGCTGCCAATGCCGGTGTCGACCAGGATCGCCTCGTCTGCACATCGAATGAGCAAACAATTAAGACCAAGCAGGATTCTGTTGGAGCCTTCATCCGGATTGGTCTTTTGCCACAGAACTTTAGGCACGACCCCAAACATGGCACCGCCGTCCAATTGGAACCTGCCGTCGCTCAGCACAAAAAGTTCAAATTCACCGAATTTCATGATTGTTCTAGTGTCCTAAAATAAGAGAGGCGTTTAAGTCGCACCGAAAAATATTTCGTCAATTAGAAAACTCCTTCATGAGTTCCCGTGAGATGACCATGCGTTGAATTTCGGAAGTCCCTTCGCCGATGACCGTTAGTTTGGCGTCGCGCCAGTATCTCTCCACGGGGTAATCCTTGCAGAAACCATAGCCGCCGAAAATTTGAATGGCGTTCTTGGTAGCTCGCATGGCCATTTCAGAAGCAAATAATTTAGCCATGGCAGCTTCTTTGGTGTAAGGCTTGTTCTGGTCGCGCAAGCGTGCGACATGGTGCACCATGAGGCGTGCGCCGTGAATTTCGGTGCCCATATCGGCGATCATCCATTGAATAGCCTGGAAGTCGGCGATGGGCTTGCCAAAGGCGGTGCGCTCATTGGCATACGCAGCAGCCCTTTCCATCGCTCCCTGGGCCAGGCCCACAGCCATGGCCCCGATACCGATTCTGCCGCCGTCCAGAGTGACCAGAGCCTGTTTGAAGCCGTCATTTTCCCGGCCTAACAAATTCTCCCTGGGGACTTTGCAATTCTCAATCGAAATCACGCGCGTATCAGAGGCGCGCACCCCCAGTTTATCTTCTTTCTTGCCGATCACAAATCCCTCGGAACCCTTCTCGACAATGAAAGCAGAAATACCACGCACGCCTTTTTCCGGATCGGTTTTGGCAAAAACCACGAACGTGTCAGCCACACCGCCATTGGTCACGTAAACCTTGTTGCCGTTGAGCACGTAATGATCGCCTTCAACCACCGCCGTAGTCCTGGCCGCACCAGCATCGGAACCCGAGCCCGGCTCAGTGAGGCAAAAGCTCCCCAGAGATTCCCCGCTGGCCAGCGGCGTAAGGTATTTTTGCTTTTGCTCCTCGGTTCCAAACAGATAAATGGGCGTGGCACACAACGAAGTATGCGCCGCAATGGTCAAACAGGTGGAGCCGCAAACTTTGGCTATCTCTTCCAACGCGAGCACAAAGCTGAGAGTGTCCATGCCTGCGCCGCCGTACTGCTCAGGGAACGGAATTCCCAACAGGCCCAACTCAGCCATCTTTCTGATATTGTCCCAAGGAAATTCACCGGTTTCGTCAATCTCTGCTGCCTTGGGCTCGAGCTCATTTCTGGCGAATTCTCGCACCATATCTCGCAGCATCAATTGCTCCTCAGAATATTCCATCAGCAACTCCTATCATTGAAGTACGTGTGTTGTCAATCTTTTTCTCTACGAAAAAAGGGATCATCGAACGCCTACTTCCCCTTGTACTCCGGCGTCCGCTTCTCCTTAAACGCCCGAAGACCCTCGAGCCGGTCTTCCGTTGGGATGATATTTTGGTAGCATTCCCGTTCCAGTTGCAACCCCTCTTGCAAGCTTTTGTCCAGGCCAGCTTTGATCGCGCGTTTTGCCTGTCGCACTGCCAGAGGCCCGTTCTTAGCAATATCCCGAGCAATTTCCTGGGCTGTGGCCATGAGCTCTGCCTGGGAAACCACGAAATTCACGGCGCCCTGCCTCAGAGCTTCCTGGGCCGGAAACAGGCGTGCGCTGGTGATCCACAAAATAGCATGGCTCGGTCCGATCAATCGGGTCAATCGTTGGGTGCCGCCCGCTCCGGGTAGAATGGCCAGGGCCGTCTCGCGCAGCCCCACTTGCGCCGAATCTACCAAAACTCGTATGTCGGCCGCCAGAGCCACCTCAAAGCCACCGCCCATGGCGCTGCCCTGCATGGCCGCAATGGTTGGCACAGAAATCTTTGCCAGTTTATTCATGGCACGCCCAATGTTGCGTACCGCCGGCGCAACCTCTGCTTCGGGCATTTCCATGCGCTCCTTGAGATCGGCGCCGGCGCAAAAATATTTGCCTTCTGCCGTGATGATCGCTGCTCGCACGGTGCCGGCATCGGCGGCTTTTTCAATCATCTTTGCAGCCTGTGCCAGCTCGGCAACCAGTTCCCGATTTAACGCGTTAACTGGTGGCCGATGGATCGTCAACAAACCGATGAAATTGTCAATGTTGAAGGTTAAATAGTTGAAATCGATCATTTCTTCTTTTCAAAGAATTCCTGTGAAGCCGCGGCTTAATTTTCGACGAGTTTAACGCCAAACTTCCCTTCCTTCAATCTTTTGCTCATATAGTGATATTGCAACTCCAAAAGCGGTCGAACGTCGAAATACTCCTGGCGAGCACGGACTTCGAAATCACACCTTTGGTCATCCACATCGCTAAATTTATGCACCGCACCTGAGACAAAGGAACCAAATAAATAGACGACGGCAACGTTTTTTCCCCCTGAGAAATATTCTTGTAATACCTTAGTTATTCCCTTTTTATTAGGCATTGTTGCTGCGTGGGTTTGTAAAATTCGATATTTGTTCAGCCCGCCTTGATCTTGCGAATGCCGTAAATGTCTTGCAATTCAGTATCCGAACCGCGGTCGGGGATGTCTTTAATGGAATCCAATCCCTCTGGCAGAGGCAAGACGTAGCGCACCGGCTGAACCGTGCCATCCTTCTTAACGGTCCTTTCGACGAACTTGCATTTTAGAACCGAATGTTCAATCCAAATATCATCCTCAACGATGCTGCCAAAGATATAACTCGTGCCTTTGATCACCACATTGTTGCCAATGCGAGTGGGGAACTCGTCGCTGCCGGTAATGTTCACGCTGGATTCAATTTGACAGTTTTCGCCGATCTCCAGACTTCCCTTGATGATATCGCTTTGGTAGATCTCCGTGTTCTGCCCAATCTTCATTTCTTGATGGGCATAGGTGCTCAGATGGACATTTTCCTGAATTCGAACACCTTTGCCGAGTACGATGCGCCCGGAAAGATGCGCCTGATTGCCGATGCGTACGCCCTTGTTCATTTGCACGTCTTTGCCGATATAGGCGCCCTTGCCAATCACGATGTCCAACGGTGCATGTTTTTTGTCTAACTCGACAATTTGATCGACCACCTCGTAGGCGATAAAAAAGTCATCCTTGTCCTGAATGGTAATGATGTCTTTCAGTCTGTCGTAAACACGTTCGCGGGCTATGTTGCCCATCTCCTTTAGAACGCTCTTGACATTAAAGCCCAACACGGTGCGATTATCCCTGGCCTGGCAAGCTTTAACCGTCATCTGGTTCTGGTTAAAAATGCTGATGAGATCGGTAATGTACAATTCGCGTTGAACGTTATCAGCTTCTAACTTGTCGATATGGGATCGGAGTTGATCGGCTTTGAAAGCGTACACACCGGTGTTGAATTCCGGGATGTTTAACAGCACCTCCCTGGTGAATCCATAGGTTCGACCCTTGTATTGAATTCGATAAGTTTCGTTTGCTTCTAAAGCCAAAATGTCTTTATGTTCCCTGATTTCAATGACTTTCTCGAAGTCATCACCAGAAGAAGTGCAGTCGACATCTGTTTCTGGAACCCTCAGAATGCGCCCATAGGTATTGTTGGCAGGATCCCCCTCGTACACCCCGGTGAGCACCATCATATCACAGCAGTTCTTCATAAAATGCTTTTTTAAACTCGCCACAACATCGGCAGTTAACAGTCCCATGTCACCCGGAAACACAAAAACGTTGCCCGAAAAGCTGTCCGCGGGAAGGTTCTGGAGGGCAATCCGCACGGCATCTCCGGTGCCGTTTTGCTCGGCCTGGTAGGCAAAAACTCGGTGCGGGCAATGCCCCACCGCTTCGGCTACCGCCACGGCTTTAATTCCCACAACGATGATTTGATTGTCGCTTCCCAGCCCCTGCTTAACTGCCTCGGAGACACGCACCACCGTTGGAACTCCCCAGACTTCGTGCAGCATTTTTGAAGTTTCGGATTTAATGCGCTTGCCGTGACCGGCAGCCAGTATGATGGCCACATCTTGCGCTTGCAGGTCAATTTCAGAGCTTAGAGCTTGCAAACGGCCAAGGATTTCAGGAGTTGCTTTAGTAAATAGATTCATAAGAAATAATTATTTACTTACAGTCTCAAATGAAAAGTGTAAATGTTTATCTGTGGGTACAGAGTAATTAAGTTTCTCAAAGCCAATTACTGTTTCCTCACAGATATATTCATCCTGTGGGTTGCCAAACCAGACTGTCAAGGTAGTCCCCTGACGGTCATAAAATACTCTCACTTTGTCCATGTTTCGTAATATGTTTCCGAAATATACGAACTAGGTTTTCTATGAAAAACCTGAATCTAAGGATTCACTTCCTCGAAATCGCGTTTTTGAATTGGCAGTGAAATTACTTTGCGTCCACTTTTCTTTTCCTGCTCTTTTAAATCATTGTAAATCGCTTGCAAATCAAACCCAGAACGACGATATTCCCACCACTCGTTGGTAATCTGTTGCTGGGCTGCAACAATCAAATTTCTGCTTGATTGACCTACAAGATAGCTAATCAGACTCGTTTCAACGTAAACCTTCGGCTTCATGAACCCAATTTACTTTGGCTTATTTCAACATGTCATAACATAGCTTTGATACAATTAAAACTAAACCTAATCTAACAAAACTCTGACTAATAATCAATTTATTTTGATGTTGCGAAATAGGTCTAAACCAGGAGTCGCTATATCTTCATTTTGACTTGATCCTCAGTCAATACTTTTTTAAAATTGACCAAAAATTCTCCAAAAGTTGCTGCAGCCATTGAAGTTAAATTTTTGGTAATGCTCATATACGAACCATACGGAACCTTTAAATAAAGCCAATCCTCACCTGTTAATTCAGAAGCGTCTTTACACCATTTTTCGGCCCTGGCATCTTTTAATGTCACGTCATCCTGCTCCCAGCCTTTCGTCTCAATCAACCACATCATAATTCCTTCTCGCGTTTTCTGTTCAGCGATAAAATCAGGATAGTAATAAGCTACTGCGCCCTTGTGATTGATATATTCAATAGAAAACTTTGTATAGGTTTCAGCAAGTTTTACAAATTTGGTAATATCATTCGCCTGATCCAGAAACTCCGCAAAATGTTTCTCAAAATCATTAAAGCACGCGGTAATATTAAAAATGGTTTTATCCAACTCAACCCACATTCGTTTCCAGTAAAATCCATCTAATTCAGACAAGAGCAATGGATTGCTCTTCATCTGAACTGTGGTTTTGGTGATACTTTTATCACCAATTGCTTTGGCAAGTGTTTTAATAATTTCTGCCGTGTTCCGGGAATCTGTTAATAGTCTTCTGATTTTCTTATTGTCCAGGTCTACTTCTTGACCGAAAAAGACATCTTTTAAATATTTTCTCAATAATGGATAAACTACCGCAAAGTGTCCGTCTATCCGTGCTTCTTTGCAAATCCTGTTGGTTAAATTGATTAAAATCTCGTTAATCTCCGGCACGGCTTCATCAATGGTTACTTTCTTCTGGGCGACTATTTTTTGTGTGACCGTTTCAACCAATTCCACCTTGTTGATGACTCCTTCAGTTACTTTCAAGCCCCTTGGATTCGGTGGTAATTGGGCAATGAATGACGAATCCAGCCCGTTTATTTCACGAGTGTAAGATGGCGTCAACAGCGGAATTTCAATATCATAGTCTGCTTTGGCTTTGTGCGGAAAAACATATTGCCCCATGTCCGGCGTTTGACGAGTATAGCCAACACCGACACCTTCAATCTCCAGTTGCTTTACAAATTCCTCAAATTTTTGAGTGCCGATGATCTCTACAATCTGAATATAATCCGGACCCACTTCTTTCATTAAGCGCAGCCCGCGACCGACAGCCTGCTCCGGAAGAATATTGGCTTTCGCTGTGAAAGGTCTTAAACCCAGTATCACCGAAACTCCACGAACATCCCATCCCTCACGCAGCATCATGACACTAACAATGGCTCTTATTTTATTCTCTGGTAGGT
>JBHHYI010000045.1:0-26119 GCA_046757525.1 bacterium
TCGTGTTTTTTCGCCAGATGTAAGAACCATTGCAGAAAAACCAGGGCGTCTGTTTGTAACTTCTTGTCCCCCGCTTGCTTGGAGAATTTCACGACCTTTTCATATTCCTTGCGAGCTTTAGAAATCTCGTTTTGAACGCGGAAATTACGCGCTTGGGCATAAGCCAGACAAGCTTTGGCGCGCCAGAGCAGCCTCTCATCATCCAGGTTTTCAATGAATTGGACCTGTCGCAACAAAAAAGTGTCCTCGACAACCTCAGCCAGCGCTTGTCCGATTCCCCGGCCCGAATCCAATTTGGCCGCGGCAATTCGGTCCTGGTCGCGATGGCGGAAGAGGGTCGCTTGTTCGGATAAGCGCAAACCAATATTCACTAAAGGCGAGTAGTGCGCCTTCACCCACTGCTTCAAGGTGTCTGGGTCGGAGTTGTGCCACAGATTTGACCACCGGGTTAGAGTCTTACGTTGACTCTTGTTCAGAGCAAACACGGCAAGACTGTCCGGCGCAGTATTCCTCAATTCAACATAAGCATCGCGTTTCGGTGTGAAAATCGCAAACAGGAGAGCCGCGAGGCCAAGGAAGACCGCAGTGAGGAGCGCGAGCCCTTTCCAACTTTTAGAGAGAACGATGCCCATTGCCAATATTGACAATTTGTTCTGTTAGTGAATGGTCATTAAATAGGCGGCTGACTACACCAGCGATTTCGATGGCCTGGGCCAGGCGCCTTTTGGCGTCGGCGAACTGACCTGCCTGTTGCAGTTGCTTGCTTTGGCGGACGAGTTTGGTCCCGATGTTTTGCAACAGACTGCGGTTGAGATATGCCACAGCTTCCAACTCGGCCTCGCTGTCGGATTGCAGCGCTGCTTGCCAAACTGTTAAAAACTGTTGCTCGTTCCGGTTCAGTTGGTTCTCCTTGGACAGTCCCACGGTGTTGGACGCTCCTGGCTTATTTCGCTGCACCTGTCCCGGTAATAACAGGGCAACAAGCAAGGCCGCGAGGACGCCGAATGAAAGGAGCTTTAAGGCAAATTGAGCTATGCTGCCTGGTTTTGTTCTGTCCATTCGCAGGAATCTGCCGTAAGTGTTTTGCGCCTGACGCAATACCTGTCTCCTCCGTCGGGCCAGCCAGCGCTCATGCACAAGGTGAAAATCCGGCATGAAGCGCGCCTGCACTTTTTTGATGCTGTCGTCCAACAAAGACAGCACCTCTTCTTTTTTCTTGGGATTGGCCCGTTGCAGTCTTGCAAAAGGCGCAGACCCTGGCAGCGGTGCCTCCTCTGTCCCCTTGGTTGACCGCCCGTGCGGCCATTGGAATTGCCACTCATGATCGTGTTGATCGATATGGCACAGGCTGCAGTAGGAACTCACCAGCGACTCGTATTGCTCTAATATTTCAGGGGTGAGTTGCCGTGCTGTTTCAACGTCACCCAATTCTCTATGATGTTTTAGTAGCCAATTGGTAAGCTCGGGATCCAGTCTCTGCATAATTCTCCCTTTCCGGTTTAATTGACCTTAGCAGTCAGGCGTTGCCGCATAAAATGTCGGATCAGTGCGTCGAATTGGTGAGAAGCGCCGGAGCGGTCCATGGTGCAAGGGAAATGTGGGTCCTCTCTTGCCGGGACGAATGACTTTGCCTCTTCCCTGAAGCGGTATGGGTCGGTGTAGAAAATCTGCGTTTTGTGCTCTTCTTCCTTGCCTTCCTTATTATAGGAGACTTCTTCAAAGGTTACAAACTGTGAAGGAATCTCATGCCGTTGTATCTTGCCGTCTTTATTGCGATCGATGGCATGCCGCTTGTTGATCACGATTGTTGTTGTGGGATCGTAGTACAATTCTTCGTTATATTCGTCGGTTATGAGACCGTTTCTGACCGAGGACATGGCGTGGGCAAATTCATGCACCGGCGTCTTGCTGCGCGTGTCCCAGGCGGAATAAGCAATCAGTCCAGGCACTTCGGCACGCGGCCAATAATGACCGCGCAATTTGACCTTTTTGTCCGACATCTCGAAATCGAAGTAGCCGACTGCCGAGGCTTCACCATGTTCCCGGTCAATGGTGTATTGGGAGGAAGAGCGCGTATGAGATGTGGAGGCCGTCACAGCGAACACCACATCGACCCGATTCAATTCCGGGTATTTGCGTTGGTAATTGGCAAGATAATTCAGCAACCGTTCCTCGATTTCGGTCTTGCCCTCTTCATTTTCTGAATAAACGCGTTGCCTGGGTTCGATGACCAGGTCGTAAGTGTCCTCTAAACAAAGGGCGTGGGCCTTCTGTTCTTCCAGGCTATTGACCTCTGCCATGCCGGGGTCAAAAATAGCAATGAAACGCATTTTGGGCATAAATTCCTTTACGGTCTCGCTCTTCCATAAGCTGTCCAGGATGCAAGCTACCTTTAGTTTGAACAGATCAGGAAAATCCAGGATGGGGTCTCTTTTGTACCGTGGGGGCTGCGTGCCTAATTCGAGAATGGGATTGGCGAGAATGAGGATGGTGTAGGGATCGTTGGCCTTGATGTTCTTGCCGTTGTCTTGTTGATTCAACAGCAGGACGGGTTCCCCCGGCGGCAAGCTCCCCTTGACGCGCACGTCACAAAAATTTGGATGACCGAGAGCATTGTAGAGCCAACCTACGAGCAGGGTGAACAAATACCCGTTCATGAACCCCCAAATGCCACCTGTAATGCAGCCGTACAAAATATCCTGATTGGTGGGTTCAGCAGGAATATGGTAGCCTGGATAAATTGTACTAAAAAAATCGGTAATGAGCGTGGTAGTTTGAGATTTGGCCAAAAGTGTGGCGAGGACGACCCCCGCGGTCCAGATGATGCCACCCACCACGGCGAAATCGTACAAAGAGAGGGCTGGTCGATTTCTGGGCCGGAAAAGCAACTTGAGCTGCATCCATCGACCTGATGGCAGGGTTCCTGACGGGATTTCTATCTGATATTTGGTTTTTTTCACTGGCCGCTCCCTCCGGTTGAAATTAAATCAAAGACCGACCGTTTTTCACTCTTTCCCCGGTTTTAGAGTTGAAAGCTTTCTGCGGACCCAGTCGGCCCATTCAGATTGGGGGTCAATTTGCAGATACTGTTGGTAAGCTCGCCTGGCCGCTTCTGTCTGTCCAGTAAGCTCAAATATCCTGGCGCTGTTGTAGATGGCCTCAACAAAATCGGGCCGAATCTTCGAGGCGCGCTCGAAGGCCACCAAGGCACGGGTGCTGTCTTGCAGGCGGGCCGCGATCAAACCCAGCATATTCCAGGCCTGGTAATCTTGCGGATCCTGGGCGATCAGTAGTTTGAGCAGGCTGTCGGCTCGAGCAAGTCGTCCCTGGAAATAGGCGCTCGTGGCCAATCCCCGATAGGCAGCGTTGTCATTTTTGTCCCAATCTAATGCGGAGGAGAATTGCTTTACGGCTTCGTTCGGCGCTTCCGAGGCTCCTGGCGCGTGGGTCACCGAGAAGATGCTCAGCGGAAAGCCACCGGATGGCCGCAAATCGTCGGTAGTGATCATCCAGTCCTGGCGTAACGCCTCAAAGCCGGCGTTGGTGTGTACCTCTGCGCGCCACTGCCGAAAGCGTCGCTGGCCAAACAGGACGATTGCAAAGATGACCACGACGACCGCTAATCCGGTGCCCGGCCTGAGCTGGATCGCTTCAAAAACGGTTTGCATGCCGCGTTTAAAAGCGCTCCAAATGCTGGTGGACGCCAGGGATTGCTCGGGAAGGTCTGGCGGGCAGGCATCCAGGACGTTCTCCGCTATGGAGATAGGCGAGTAATCTGTCAGATCATCTTCCAGGTCCTGGCCAATGGGGCTAAAGGATTCTTCAAACACCGTCTCGACGTATTTCAAGCAGCGCGGACAGTGGCCAACATGCCCGGCAAAATTGGCCGCCTCCACCGCTTGGAGGGTCCCCTCATAGGTCCTATTGATGACTTCAGTCATCTCCATTCGTGACGGATGTTTGTCGACGTGGCTCGGTTTGGAATCTCCGGAGATGGTTTTGATCTCCTTCACGAAGTCGACCAATTCACGACATCTGTCGCATCGCTCTAAATGCTGTCTCGATTCTTCGGTTAACATCTCTGTCTCGGTGTGTTTTAAAAGTGACGCCAGAATACTTTTAGGAAAATGGTTCTGCTCTGACATTTCTGTCCCTTGCCCAATCAATTCTTCACAAACAGGTAGTCGTTCCACTGTTTCATAAAAGATAGCAGACATGGAAAGCAATTGTTGATGTGGTTGAACAACTGCCTGGAATACCTTTCAGGAAATTCACGCGTCATAAAAGCCAGGAATAGGGCGGCATTTTTTTTCAGCAAAGCGTCAGATTCGGTACAATCGCAATCCTGCAACATCCGTTTCATCATTTCATCATCTATTTTGGGTGGGTGGTTCATGAGGGAAACAAAATAATTGTAATGGTCTTGACAGCGCGTACATCTTTTGAGATGCTGTTGCGCGTCCGGATAGTCCTTCAAATCGGATTTCGATTCGATGAAAGCAGCAATCGCACCGAAAGAAAGGTGCTCAGCAGGTGCATTAATCATGAAACTCCCTTTAGCTTTTCTCACACGAGCTATTTCCACTCAGGTCAAATGACCTGTCCGGTGTTCAGCCCTCAGGCTGTTAATGGTTGAACCCCTGGACTTTCGTTCGACCTTATTTGACATGCCCCTTATTGCCTCAAAGGTTTTCTCATCCTATTAAATTAGACACTCTTTAACGGCGAAAACTCTCAGTTAAGATAAACGATTTAGCAAATTTGACACGCGCGTGATCACATTCTCCACATTCCCATGCGTAATCCCCAGCAGTGGGATTTGTTCTACTTCTTTGGCCTGAAAACCACAAAAAATTCGCAATAAGAATACAAAAATATCCCGTTCGATGTAGTAAGCGCTTTTGTGCGTTCCTGAGAGGGCTGTTCTTAACTTGTTGATGAGGGCGTCAAACAAATCTTCGGCAACCTTTGGGTGATGGGTAAGGTATTCTTGCAACTGACTATCAGACAAACCTTCGTTTTCGTTGACGTAATCGATCATGTACACATAAGCACAATTTCGACAGATCACATTCAGGAATTGGAAGAACTTGCCTTCGGTTTTTCGGCCACGGAAAGTTCTCAAGGCTCTAAAATCGTTTTTAATCAACCGCAAGGAAACCAGACTCGAGATGTCTTTGACGATGGCCACATCGTTGGATTTATTCCAGCGCGTCAAGTACTTTCGAATGCGGGCCAGGATAGTTTTTCGGTATCGCCTTTCAAATTCGATCCAGGCTTCACGATAGCACTCATGATTCCGTTCCACACAAATGGTTAGCAGTGCGTCGAAATCAACATTGGACACATCCAGAGCAGAGATGAGAAAAAACCCGGGTATTAGAAAGTTCATAGTTGAGTAGATCGATCCCTCGGCGTGGAGTTATGATTCTGAGCACCAAATTCTGCACGCAGCCTGTACTTGAAAAATTATACAAATTTGTAACCTAATTGTCAAGGGATACTCGTTAGATTTCGAAAGGAAGACGTCTTGCCCTGCCTTGCGTAAGAACCAACCGTGCTGCTGCGTTCAGTGACAGGGCGCGAAGACCCGAACCCTGGTGGCGCTACTTTTCCCTCTGAATTACCAGCAAGGTGAAATCGTCTACCGGTGGGTGGCCGGCGTAAAAGGAATCAATATCGTCAGTGACAATTTGTAACAGCTCGTCTGCGGTGTGGCCGCGCACCTCATCGAGGAGATTGCTGAGCCGCTCCTCGCTGTAGAATTTGACGCCCTCCGAACCATGGTCCGAGGGGTCAGGCACTTCTTGGGCCGCCTCGATGACGCCGTCGGTGTAGAAAACGACCATGTCGCCGGCGGCCAAAGGTACTTCGATTTCTTGCAGCATTTGTTGGAACAATTCGCCGCTTTTTTCCAGTCCAATGCCCAGGCCCGTGCTCGACAACTCCCGGATGGCCTGCGACTTCTTGCCTGGAAGGATCAAAGGGATTGTGTGACCAGCGCGAACCAGGGACAGCCTGTGGGTTTTTGAGTCCAATAGCCCCACGATGGCTGTAATGAACATGTGACGGTCTACCATGGGGTCAGCGAAATAGCGGTTCAAGCGTTGGGCGATTTCCCCGGGCTTGTCGGTGAATTGCTGGGCAAAGCGGAAAAGGCTAATGCACTGGGCCATATAAAATGCAGCCGAAGTGCCTTTGCCGGACACATCTCCGATGGAAAAGAGCAAGCGACGGTTATCCAGAGACAAAACATCGTAGAAGTCGCCCCCGACTTCGTTGGCGGTTTTGAGAGCCGCGACGATCTTGTAGCCCGGCACCTGGGGCAAATGAGGCGGCAGCAACCCAAGCTGCACCTCGCGGGCAATCTTGAGTTCGTGCTCCAAACGATCTTTGTCACGTGCTTCCGCAATGGTCGCTTTCAGGCGGTCGCCCATGGTGTTGAAGCGTTCCGCCAACTCAACAAATTCATCATCCCCTTCCAGCTTGACTTTGTAGTCGAGATTGCCGGCTGAGATGTGTCGAATGCCCCCTTTCAGTTGGTTGAATTTTTGCACGATCATGCGATTGATTTCCGTACCGAATTTCACTACTCTGCGAATGACGAAGAAATTCAACAGCAGGTAGATGGCCACCAGCAAACCCACCAGGCGCAAAAGCGGGGAAGTGATCACCGCCAATCGGGGCGTGATGGCAATGTCGTAGGCGTAGTAACCGATTTGTTGACAGGTGGCGTCGAAAAGCGGCGAGTAAAGTCTGCCCAGCGTAAAGTGAACCGTGTTGGCAAACAAATCCTCCTGAGTTTGGTCCAACACATTGGTGGGCGATTCGATGGGAACCGACAAAGCCTCTCTGGTCGATTTCGGGATTAGGCCGAACGGGAAAATCTCAAAATTCCTGTCCTCTTGCCAGAAGTTCAACTTGAAGAGCTGAGCCTCCCACCTGGTCGGAATGAAGGGGTAGGCCAACAAATGGGAGCCAGCCAGGAGTTGCACCTCAGCGGTCAGCAAACGCAAGGCAGTGGTGTCCAGCTTAATGAAGGTGACGCTGTCGTTAGCAGCCCCGGCACTCCGCAAGAATAAAAAATAATCAAACGTGTCGGTGCCAGTGGAGGCGGTGTCGGGATTCTGCGCCTGCAGCGCCACGATGCCTTCGTCGGGCATCTCCTCGACATTCTCGATGGCCTCGTAGCCGGCAAAGGTTGGCAAGGGCCGGTCTCTGGTAGAGCATCTCATGTAATGAAGGGCAGAAGGCATCTGCCCCATCTGTATTCGTTCAAATTGCTGAGCAAAAGCTGTGCGGACGTTTTCCGCCTGCCACCCGGCGATGAAAAAGTAAAAGATGATGAGGAGCATGCAGAGTTGAATGATTTGAGGCACCGTCGACTGAAACAGGCTGGAAATCCAGAGCTTGCGCGCAAGCCGCGCGTGGTTGTACACCAGCACCACCGGTATTTTGACCAGCACCACGAGAAGGTAGATTTTCAAGAGCAGGTACAAAAAGACGGGTAGGCTGTACCACCGAGCCGGTAAGTCGCCAGTGAGAAAGATCGTCCTGCCCAAGGGATTTAGATGTAAAACAGATCTGAAAAGTAAGTAACCCAACAGCAAATAAATCCAGCATTCGGCCCGGGTTAATTCTTCCAGCCATGCGGTTCTGCGCAGCAGCAGAATGAAGAGCAATATCTGAAAAACTACCCAATAGAATTCGCTCCGGCCCACAAAGAAAGTGTTCCAGATGTAGTAAACCAGGAGGTAAGAGAAGAGCACCCGCTTCTTGTCCTGGTTGTTCGCGACCAGCAGGACGCTGAAAGTCAGAACCAGGCAAGCCAGCACCAGGCCCTGGGCGAACTCGAAAAGTTGGTCAATGGTGTTTGGTTGGAGAAAGGATGAACCAGGATTGCCAAATTGCAGCAGGCTTCCTTCAACCAGGAAAAGCAGCACGAACAAAGTAAGCAAGACTTCGCCAGGGGGGCGAAAATTCTTTTGAATTTGTTCGACCAGCTTAAACCAGAAAAATAAATGGAACAAGAAAACCGGGACGTAAAAGCCAGAACTTAATGAGAGGGGATTTACGACCACAAAAAATGTAAGCAGCCAGCCCAGCCCGTGTATTAGCAAAAGCCTTACTGTGAGGTCACGACTTTTGAGGCGCGACCTGAAATCTCTTAGGCGTACTGCCACTTGAAAAGTTCTTTCTGCCAAGTCGATTCACTCTTTGGTTCATTGTTCGGAATATGTTTGCGTCAGGCGGGGAGATTTCGCAATATATCCCACGTTCATGAAACGCCCCTTCGATGTAACGCAAACGTCTCGTTTGCAAAGGCGTTTCCGACATTTAAAGCAATTCGGTTGCACGGATTGTGAGAGCTTTTAGGAAACGCCCTGTTGGAGCAAACTGACAGTTGCTTTTCTTTGCGCACAAAAGGAGTCGTCCTGAGTAGTCCCGACCGCTTTTTGGTCAGGACGTATCGAAGCCCGTCACCCCTCGATACGGTCCCTTGAACAGCAGTGACTCGACGAGAAATCTCAGTGCCATGAACTTCACGATACCCCATTTCTTGGAGAGCGGCGTATCGTGACGTAAGGTGCAAGCAATCTTCTGTTGAGCCACAAAAAATTAATCAATCGGTCTCAAAAAAGCAAGCGGCATTTCGGAGCCGTTCACTGCGTTGGATGTTACTTTAGTGCCATTTTTAACAAAATGCTTGACAAAATTCCTATTATGTAGTATCTTCCTGTTATTGCTATTTAATGCTACAATATTGAAAGTTCTGTCCGGCAGAAACAGGACAAAAAGTAAGACCGAATTTAAGTTTTTGTAAGACTGAGATCTCTGGTATAAACTGTAAAGAATTTTCGGTGCCGCGGAGTAGAAACCATTAAGCACTTTCTTCAGATCTTGCATCTCTAATTTACTCCAATTGGCCGTTTAAGACACAGCAGCCTGTGTCAGAAAAAAGTTCTGTCTGCCTACCCTTCCGGGTTACGACTCTCTTAACATTCCTAAGACAAGGGGAACAAGAAAATTCCAAGGATGCGAATTAGACTGGTTTTCCCAAAATTTAATTCTCGGATGTTGGGCCTATGAAACCTATTCTCATTTCGTCGGCGTTTTTTGGCAATGGGGAGAGAGCTTCTGCCGTGAATAGGTGGGTGCGGAGAAGGGTGTTTGGAGCTGCTGGTATCCTACCGCTTGCCTTCTTTCTGCTCCTGTTGAGTTGTCCCGACCGAGCCGTTTTTGCACAAGACGCGAAACCGCGGGCGCGTAAATACTACCAAAAAGGACTCAAAGCTAACAGCATCGCGAACAAGATAAAGTATTTTCACAAAGCGGTTGAAATTGACAGCACCTTCAGCAAAGCGCTGTATCATCTTGGCCGCGCGCATTATCAAAGGGGTTCGTATGATCGCGCCATCGACTATCTGGAGAAATCGGTTCGTCAGGACTTCCGCCTGACGAAAAGTGTGCGGCCTTATTTGCTCAATGCTTACAATTTTCTGGCGCGGCGATTGCTCGAAAGCGAGCAATTCGAAGAAGCCAGAGCGACGGCTGAGCAAGCCATCACGCTGGACGACCAGTTTGCTGCCGCCTACGTTACCCTGGGATTGGTTTATTACAGTTTGCGTTCCTGGCAGTCCGCCACGGAGATTCTGGAAAAGGCGGTGGCCCTGGACGCCAACCAAAGCACGGCCTGGAGCACGCTGGGCAAGTTGTATTTGTTCACAAAAGAGCCCAACAAAGCGGTCCAGGCTCTCAGTACGGCGCTGGCCCTGGATCCGGAAATGAAAGAGGCAAAAAGGAATCTGGAAGTCGCGCGTCAGAACAACAGCGTGCGGGCCTGGATCGCCAGAAGCGACGAAGTGGCCGCGGAAGGCTCCTGGGGTGAAGCAGTTGCCATACTGAAGCAGGCTCGAGAGATTTATCCCGGCAGGGCAGAGATGGACGCGAAATTGTCTGAAGCTTACCAGAACAAGAGTTATTACCAGGGCCTGCGTGCCCTGGAGGACGAGAATTGGGCGCAAGCCATCGAATTGTTTTCGAGCCTGGACTCTACCTACAAGGATGTTGCCGCCAAGCGTGCACGGGCGCGGGCTGGCCTGGCCATGGAAAGCGAGGAGCCCGAATTAAAAGCGGTGCTGTCAGCTCCCGACAGCAGTCAAAAGCGTGCTCTGGACACGACCTCCGTCGCCGTTGCAGAGATTGGGACAAACGCCTCCGAGGAAGCAGGCGCGTCCAATCAGCCTGCGGCAACCATGGAACCTGAGAGTGACAGCCTTGCAGCCGCTTCTGCAAAGACTGCGGCCTTGCCACACCAGCTACAACCTTCCCTGGACGATTCCATTCAACAAGCGTCTGGTCCCCGCCCGACGAATTCAGAGGTCGCCGCACAAGAAAAAAGCTTAAAAACGGCTGAACCTGTTGGGGTGCCTTTTGCGGAAAAAGCAACGGAACAGCCTCTCTCCTCGACCTGGCTCGTTTTCGGTGCGGGCGGGCTGCTCCTGTTTGGCCTGGTTTTGTTTGGTCTCATCAAACTCTACGGCTATTACAGCGAAACGTTGACCATTGTGGATGCAGCAGCCTGGCAGAGAACCCGCCAGACGTTGGAGAGTGCGTTGCCTCCGCAATTTGCTGCCACGTTGAACCCGGGGCCTCTTGATGAGAGCCCCATGTCCGAAACGCCTGCGGATTACGGTGGCAATCCGGAATCGGTTTCCGCCGGACGTGGCTCAGAATTCAGGGAAGTGACCTTAAGCTCGGATGAAATCCAGCAACTGCTCGAACTGGAAGAAACCAAAACGGTTTTAGGCGGCATCAAGCAGGTGAAGAAGATTGGGCGTTACATTGTGGAAAAAGAAATTGGCAGAGGCTCCATGGGGCTGGTTTACAAGGCCTGGGACCCTAAATTAGACCGCACCGTTGTCATCAAGCAGGTCGCTTTTGATTTTAACCAGCAACCCAACACCAGCCAAAAATTGAAGGAACGGTTGCTGCGCGAAGCACGAGCCGCCGGCCGTCTCAACCACCCCAACATCGTCATCATCTATGATGTGGAGGAGGAAGCCAACTACTCGTTTATTGTGATGGAGTATTTGCTCGGCAAGGATCTGAGGTCTTTGTTGGAGTCAGAGATGACGTTTGACATGCCCCGTACGATCAAGATCGTTGGGCAGATTTGCAGCGCTTTGGACTTTGCCCACGGACATGGCATCATCCATCGCGACATCAAGCCCTCGAACATCATTATCATCGGCTATGACAAGGTCAAGGTGGCTGATTTTGGCATTGCCAAGCTGCCGCAATTTGGCACGCTCACGCAAACCGGCAGCGTGGTCGGCACGCCGTACTACATGTCCCCCGAACAGATCGAAGGTCGCAAAGTCGATGGCGCTTCCGATGTCTTTTCACTGGGCGTTGTGCTGTACGAAATGCTGACTGGTAAACGGCCCTTTGATGGTGAATCCATCCCTTCCATCGTCTACAAGATCGTGCACAAAAAACCTACTCCCCCATCTAAACACCATGCTTGCCTTCCTCGCGAAATCGACCGGATTCTCGGCCGGGCCCTGGCTAAAGACCCACCGGGTCGATACCCAACTGCTTCAGACCTGTTTTGCGATTTAGCAAGACTTGAACAGGAAGTCGTTTAGAAATGATCTGTGAAGAATGCCACTTTAGCAACCCTCCGGAAAGTTTGCTGTGCGAAAAATGTGGCGAGAAGCTCTACCAGGCCAAGATTAGAGTGACTTGCGCCGATGGCGATGACTTCACCTATTTTTTGTTTCCCCAAAAATACACCATTGGGCGCGGCGTCGATAACGATATCGTCGTTGCCGACCCTTCGGTTTCCCGCTATCACGCTGAGATCGCTTACGCTGAAAACTTTTTTTACCTGAAAGATCATGGCAGCAAGAATGGTTCGTTGATCAACAAGCGGCGGGTCTCTGTGGACATCCTCAACAACCTGGATTGCATTCAGTTGGGAAATGTGGTGATTCATTTTTATGATGAAAGAAATCAGTTGCCACATTCAAATTCAGGCCTGAATACGGAAGAAATCATCCAGAAAGAATACTTGAAATATACGGAAAAAAGGCAGACCATCATTCGCGGAAACGACGTGCTGCAAACCATGCTGGATTTCGCTATTTCTTTGACGCACGCCGACCTCGGGGTTATCTTATTGGTGGACCAGCACGACAAACTCAGCTACAAGGTTGGCAAAGACCTGCGCGGGGAAATGCTGGAAAAAAGCGACGCGCATTTGGACTGGCCGGTCATCGAGAGTTGTTTGCACACGCGCCAGGCACAGATTGTGAACGGCAAAATCTCTCCCCCCCAGGACGAAGAGCAGGCCACCGCCGATGCCTGTGTGCAGAAAATGGTCTTCCCGCTGCTTGCGGCAAAATTAAAGGAATCCCAAAACCGGGCCTTGCAGTCCGAACCGATTTTGGGGGTTTTTTATTTTTGTCAAAAAAGAGAGGCCCGCCCCTTGTCGGCGAAAAAAAGAGCGCTGCTGGAGAAACTGCTGCAACAAGCTGCCTTTGCGGTGGAGGACGAAAAGCTGCACGACGACGCCTTAGAGAAACGCAGAATTGACGATGAACTCTCCGTTGCCAGAGATATTCAACAGCGGCTTTTGCCGGGCACCAACCCGAAAATCAAGTACTTCGACTTCGCCAGCATCATGCAGCCCTGGGCAACGGTGAGCGGCGATTATTTTGACCTCATCGAGATCTCCTCTGATTCGGTCGGCATCGCCATCGGGGACATTTGTGGCAAGGGCATGCCGGCTGCGTTGCTGTTTTCCACGGTTTTGGCCGCCATCCGTACCCAGCTTGAATACACCGATTCGCCTAAACAAATCGTACGCCGTCTCAATCAACTGCTGATCAAGAGCACGGCAGAATCGATTTTTCTAACCCTGTTTTTTGGCATTTATGAGCGGGCAACTTCCAAACTAAAATATGTCAATGCCGGGCATCCGCCTCCCATTCTTGTGAAAAAACATGGCAGTTTCAAAGAGCTCAAAGGGACCACCCCGGCCCTGGGCATTCTCGAAGGCCAATATCAGAAGGAAAAACAGATTACGGTAAAATCGGGCGACCTTTTGCTCATGTATACCGACGGTCTGATCGAAAGCCAAAATAGGGAGAAAAAGATTTACGGCCGAAAACGCCTGCATGATTTGATTGAGCATCTCCTGGTTGAAAAAAAACAGCAGTTGTTTAATCCAGCTTCTTTGATCGAGTCGATAAAAGATGACCTGACTGAATTCGTCGGCGGAGAAAAACAAACCGACGATCTGACTCTGCTGGCCGTGAGAAGACGTTAAGAAAAATTGACTTGAAATTTTGAATTTAATTTCATAAATAAGAAGGTATTCCCGTAAATCCCGTTTCTTTTGGGATTTTTTCGTTTGTGAGGGTTGGATGTTTGAGGTAGTAAAATGAGTAAACAGCGATGGTGTTGCGCAATTTTAATTGGTTTGTTGGCGACCTCCTTATTCGCTCAACAACCAGGCAACGGCGCACAAAAATACTGGGTTTTTTTTAAGGACAAGAATCCTGCTGGCCTGGCGAAAATGTCGACTGCGATGCGAGAGGCGCGGGCAAACATCAGTGCGCGCGCCCTGAGGCGCAGGAACAAGGTTCAGCCGCGCGACCAGCTCATCGACAAATACGATTTGCCGGTCGGGCAGGACTACTTGAGCACTTTAGAAAGCCTGGGGCACCGCCCGGTGGTCATCTCCAGATGGCTGAATGCCGTCAGCATTTGGCTACGCGATTCTGAAAAGGAAGCGATTCAAGCACTGCCGTTTGTGAGAAAAGTACAATTGGTGGGCAAATCTGTTTTGAGGCCGAAACCGGAAGCTCGCCAAATGGCACCACCGGAAGTCCTGGAAAAGCCAGCCGCCAATACTTTTGACTATGGCCAGTCGTTTACCCAGAATGAGTTGGTTCGTGTTCCCGAGGTCCATGATTTAGGGATTACAGGTTCCGGCGTCCTCATCGGCATGTTGGACACCGGCTTCAAATTCAGAGATCACGAAGTTTTTGCCAGAATGCGAATTTTGGGGGAATTCGACTTCATCCACAACGACGACGTTACGGAGAATGAAGCCGGGCAGGATGTTCCGGAGCAGCACGTCCACGGCACGGAAACGCTCTCTGTAATCGGCGGCTTTAAAGAAGGCAAGCTCATCGGCCCTGCTTTTGACGCCAGCTTTTTGCTGGCAAAAACCGAAATCTTTGAAAAGGAAATACCGCAGGAAGAGGATTTCTGGATGGCTGGTATCGAATGGCTGGAGAATCAAGGGGTCGATGTGGTGTCCAGTTCACTGGGCTATCTGGACTTCTACACTACCGCCGACATGGACGGCAACACGGCCGTCTCCACCCTTGCTGGCGACATTGCGGTGAGCAAAGGGGTGGTGGTGGTCAACAGCGCCGGCAACGAGGGGCGCCCGGGAAATCCCTGGCAGATCATCATCGCTCCGGCAGACGGCGACAGCGTGATCGCCGTCGGCGCCGTGACCCCTGACGGGAGTCGATCGGATTTCAGTTCCCTGGGGCCCACCGCCGACGGCCGCATCAAACCCGATGTGGCAGCCATGGGCTCCGAGGTGATTGGCGCATTCCCTTCTTCCGACAAGATGCCTTCCCCTTTCACGGTTATCTTCGGCACCTCTTTTTCTTGTCCCATGGTCGCCGGCGTGGCAGCGCTCATCCTTTCTGCCCACCCCAATCTGACGCCTTTAGAGGTGAGGGACGCCTTGCGCCTGACGGCCAGTCAGGCCAGCAATCCGGACAACCTATTGGGCTGGGGAGTGATCAACGCCTATGACGCGGTCTTGTTTCACGGCACCGCTTTCAGCAATATGCCCGAAGTGTCTGTAAATAGTAATAGATCGGTGGATATCAGCATTAAGGTGGCTTCCAGATTTGGCATCGATCCCAACAGCGTAATTTTGTTTTACCGTAAATCCAGCGACAACATCCAAAACGAAACGTTGATGACTCAAGGATCCGAGAAAAATCAATTTGTCGCCACCATTCCCGAAATCGGGGCTGGTGAGGTTTTGAGATTCTACTTTGCAGCAACAGATTCCAACAACACCACCTCTTTTCATCCTTTTATGGCGCCAGATTCAACATTTTTGTTGACCGACGCGGTGCTGAAAGTTCCGGGCGGTTCCAGCCCGCCTTCGTCGTTTGTCCTGAGACAAAACTATCCCAATCCCTTTAATCCCAGCACCACCATTGAATACGATTTGCCGGTGACCAGCAAGGTCAGTCTGGTGGTCTACAATCTATTGGGGCAAAGGGTTCGGACCCTGGTGCTTCAAACCACACAAAGCGCCGGCATGCATAAAGCTGTGTGGGATGGAACCGATGATAATGGAAGACTTGTTGCCGGCGGCATTTATTTTTACCGACTTAAAGCCAATGATTATTCGTCGGTAAAAAGACTGTTAATCGTTCGTTAACCGTGGAGCATACCGTCAAGAGCCTTTGTTAAAAATCAGCAAAAAAGTGAAAGTCGCTTTAGCCTTAAGCGGGGGAGGCGCCAGAGGCTGCGCCCATATTGGTGTTCTGAAAGTTTTGCAACGAGAAAACATCCCCATCGATCTAATAGTGGGCACCAGCATCGGTTCGGTTGTGGGCGCGCTTTACGCCACCACAAAGCAAGCCTTAAAAGTCGAAGAAAGATTCACCCAGTTTGTTACCACAGAGGCGTACAAGAAGAGTGGCCTGGAACTGTTCAAGCGGAAGGAACCCGCCGAGAATTTCTTTGGGCAGGTGGCCACCTACGTGAAAGAACGCGTCGTGGTCAACTTGGCCCACAGTAAGCCCTCGCTGGTCGGCGGCTGGCGTCTTCGGCAAGCCATGGATTTCCTCATTCCTGAAGGCCGCATCGAAAAAACCAGGATTCCGTTTGCCGTGGTAGCCTCGGATATCTTAAACGGCCGGGAGGTTCTGTTCACCGAAGGGGACATGCGCTCCATCGTGAGCGCCAGCGCCTCCATTCCCGGGTTTCTGCCACCGCGGGAGGTCAACGGCTATCTGTTGGTAGACGGTTCCGTGGTTTGCCCCATTCCCATCGAACCAGCGCGAGAACTGGGCGCAGATTTGGTGATCGCCATCGATGTGGGGCAAGAGCTCAATGATAAGCCCGTGTTGAACAATGTGATCAATATCATCTTTCAGACCAATCACATGACCGCCCGACATTACAATCTGCACTTGCTGGAAAAGGCGGATGTGGTCATTCGTCCCAAAGTTGGTGAAGTGCACTGGTCGGAATTCAAGCTGTTGAAATATATGGTTGAAGAAGGGGAAAAAGAAGCCTCAAAAGCCATTCCTTTGCTCCGAAAAAAAATCGCAGAAAAAGCCAGCTTTTGGAAGAATCTGTTTAAAGCGTTTTAGCTCAATAGATGCGTCCCTTGGTGTGTTTCTTAGGCGTACCCCAATATAAATCCAGACCAAACCTCACGAGATTCTCGATGTTCCCAATTCTGTAAGCAGCGCTCATGCCAACGGTGTATTTGGCGGTGACACCTCTCAGAAAACTCATGCCGAAGCTCCACCGCCGGTTCAAGTCGGCTGTGCCCAGGTTGTTGGAAAATCCGGCGCGTAAAACCAGGCTTTCAATGACCAGTTTTTCAGCGCCAAGGTAGAGACGATTTGAAGTATCGTCGTGCAGGGCTTTGCGCAGATCAAAGGCAATCGTCAGGCCGTCCAGGTTATAAGCGCCGCCAAATCGCACGGTGGCCGGTACGCTCTCCGTATATTTGCCGCTCACTGAGGAATCCCAGCGAAATCGGTTGAGAACGTCACGAACGACGACTCCCAGCCTCAAATGCTGATTGGTGTAGAGTATGTAGCCGAGGTCGATGGAAAACCCGCTTCCCGAACCGGTCACTTGATCGAAGCCGCCGTCGGGATTATTGCCAAACGAAGCCCAGCGGCTTTTGATGGTAATGCCAAAGGACATTTGGTCGAGGTAGATTTCCTTATTGCCAATGGGAATATTGGGCAGGGTTAAAGCCAAAGACAACCCAAAAGTATATTCACTCAAAGCATCATCGCCTACAAAGAGAAAGCCGGCCCCGACGGAGTATCTTGGGCTCAAGGGATAAAGAAGGCCGAAATAGCTGGATGGCACCAAACCGAACAGGTTGGCATAATTGGCGGTCACTGAGGGTCTGGAGCCCAGCAACAAACCGGCGGGGTTGGTCAAAAAGGCGCTGGCATCGTTGGAAAGGGCGGTGTAGGCCTGACCCATGCCAGAGGTCCTGACGCCAAATCCCGCTTCAGAAAAAGCCGCCGGAATGTTGGAGAGACTCTGAGAATGGAGTTGCCCCTGGCAAAGGAACAAGGCCATCAGAATGGCTAAAATGGCTGCGAGGTTCTGTTTTTGAGTGTGCAACATCTTACTCCCAGGCTATTTGATTAACACCACAGATTTCATTTCATCCCTTTTGTCGGCAGGGTCCTCGACAATCAAGCGCACCAGGTAGCGGCCGTTGCGGGCCAGGCTGCCGTTGTCGGTCTTGCCATCCCAGTACACGGTTGAATGCCCTCTTGGAAAAGGGGTCTGGTCGTGCAACAGCCGGACTAAATTGCCTTCCAGATTATATATTTTAATTGAAAACAAGGGATTGGGGGCAGCACTGGACGAGAGATCAAAATCGATTTTTAGACCCGGGTGCCCATCTATTTCTTGAAAGGGCGAGAACGGATTGGGGTACAGGGCAATATTCTCGATGCGCAGCGGTTTAGAGATGGCCAAGGAAGTGTATTCGCCGGTTTCGAAGATGTTGGTTTCTAAGCGGTCGTTGCCCATATCTCTGGAGAAGAACAACACCCATTGGCTTTTTTCTGCATCCCATTTAGCGATAAAGGTTTGTTGGCCTTGAGCATTGGGTGGTTTTGGCAGCATGAGCTTTATGGGTGAATTGACCACGATTTCTCCGGAATTGTTGGCGATGGTGCCGTTGAAAGTCAGACCGGCGGGTTTGAGCACATAGGAGGAGTCCGAAGTGAGGATTTCAGCACGTCCTTTTTTGGCCGGCGCTAACGGTTGTTTGATCAAGAGCATTTCTTTTCGGCCCAGCACCGAGTTTTTGCCTACACCCAGCTCCAGACCGCGGCTGTCAAAGAGCACGGTTTCGGTGGTGGAATCGATGGTGGCGAAAACCTCCACACTCAGGGCGCCGCTTACACCGCTGATCGGGTCTGTCGCGCTAATGGTCAGGGCTCCAAAAAAGTCGGGATTCAGGTGCAGACAGCCCAGTGTATCTATGGTGGCAGCACTGCTGGGAACGTTCACACTCCATTGGGGATTTCCAATGTTCACCGGGCGATTTTGGACATCCCGGGCCGTGGCTTTGTAGCAATGTTCGAGCAAATTAGAGATGGAGGGCTGCACCGAATTGTCGACGCGTTGAATGGAAATAGACTGGATCGTCTGCGCCTCCAGAACAAAATCGATCCCCGTGAATGTGGAGTCTTGCACCAGTTGCAGTTGCACCAGACCGGGAACGCTGCGGTAGTTGAATTCGATGGGCCGGATGATGTAGCTGTCAGCGATAAGCTTCAGCAGGTAACTGCCCGAGGCGTCGGTGCGGACGGAGCTTGTTCTGCCTGTTGGACCATCAGGGGTCGCCTGAATTTTGATGTTCTCCAAAGGCACGCCGGTGGTGTCGGTTACCTGGCCGGTGACGAACGCAAACCTTCGCAGCAGTTTGATCACAAGGTTGGTGTCGCCCGGCGCCCGGTTTTGAACGGTTTCGGCGAAATAACCCGTTTTTGAGGCCGTTACATCGTACAGGTCCGAGGGAACCAGCGAGGACAGCAGAAATCTACCGGCGGAATCGCTGATGGCTATGCTGCGACTGCCGGACTGATTGATCGCATCTAACTTGGCGTTTTCTATGGGTTCGTCGGTGTCTCGATCCAGAACCGTGCCGGCTATGATGCCGTTTTTGTTCACCAGCAAGAAATCAACGCCATCCGTATTGGGTGCAACGTTGCTGATTGGCGCCGGTGTTACGAACCCGTCCTTAAAGGCAAACACCTTGTAGGTAGCGTTGGGAACCACAGGAAGGTCGGTGAGCGAATAGTTGCCGGACTGATCCGTGCTGGTGGCAAAGAACGCTCCCGGATTTTCGGAAAACTCTGCCTTGACGGTCACTGCCGGGATGCCGCTGTTGTCCTGGGAATCGCGCACGGTACCCCGAATGAAGCCGTCTGCCGGAAACAGGGTCAGATTCAGGGTTACCTGTTCGTTGCCCTGGAAGAAATGGGTCGCACTCTTGCCGAAGAAGCCACTCTTGGTGGCCTGGATCCTGGCGATGCCTGGATATATTTTGGTGATGCGGTAAGATCCGTCTGCGGCTGAAGTGTCTTGCAACGTCTGGTCAGGGTTGGTCAAAGAAACCATTGCACCGGAAACAGGCGCCCCGGCACTGTCGCTGACCACTCCGCTAACCAGGGCAAAGTCATCCTGGAGGATGAAGTTAATGCTGCCTAACGAATCGCCGTCGCTGATGACCAATGTGGTATCGGCGTCTTTAAACCCCAGGTGGCTGGCCACCACGCTGAAGATGCCGCCGTTTAGACACAACTCGTAATATCCGGAGACCTCCGAAGTAGCCGTAAAGACCGTGTCACCGAGAGCCCGGATGTCAGAGCCTTCGATGGCATCGCCGCGCACATCTCTGACAAAACCGGTGATGATGCTTTTCAGGGCTTGCAATTCGATGGCCAGTTGCTTGGCCTCGCCCGCTTGCAGTTCCACCGGTACAGTTTTGGAAAAGTGACATTCCTTGCTGGCTGAGATGGTGTAGCTGCCTGGCGCGATTTCAAACTTGAATTCACCGTTTTCATCGGTGAGTTGCTGCACGTCCAATTCTAAGATTTCCACTATGGCGTCCGGAATCGGCATGACCCCATCGGTCACCCGACCCTGGATGATGCCAGAGAGCGGCTGCAGGAGAAAGTTTTGGTTGAACAAGGTGTCCCCGGAGGTGGTGGTCACAGACAGCGGCCCGTTGCTGCCGAATCCCGGGAAGGCTGCATCGATCTGGAATTCGGTGTCCGGCGGCAGACTCAACACGTAAATGCCGTTGGCGTCGGAATGGGTGAACCTGGTGGTGTCTTGCAGCACAAAAATTTTGGCATTGGCTACGGCTTCAAAACTCTCCACATTGATCACGCTGCCTTTAACGAAGCCGGCTTCGGTCAGCGCAAAATCTTGCACCAAAGTCTGACCCTGAGCGATCGTAATGCTTTTGCGAACCGCTAAAAAGTTTTGGCCCGAAGCAACCAACTCGTATTCGCCCGGGTCACGCAGGCCGAGGGCGTAGTGGCCCTGAACGTCTGAGGTGGCCACCTGCACTCTTTGGCCCGTGTCTTTTTGAAAGGCTTCAACGGTTGCACCCGAGAGACCTTTGTCTCTAAAAGTAATCTTACCCGTTACCAGACTGCCGGAAAAGAGCAGAAACGGTACGGAAACCTGTTGATTTTGACTTAGTCTTAGGTTGAATTCCGGTGGAGAGGCAAAAAAGCCCTGGGGGTCAAGCATGATTTTCCAGCTCCCTGGACCCAGGGTGAATTGGTAGCCCCCTTGGCTGTTTGTGGTGGTCTCAAAAACGATTTTGCCCTTCTCGGCGCGAATGAGTGCGTTCTGCAGCGGCTGGCTGTCCCGGGCGAAGGTAACCTCCCCGGAGACCACGTTGGTGGCTTTCCTCAACACCACGGGTTCGATTACCGCAGCGGCGCTGTCCTGCAAGGAAAGGGTTCGCGTCTCGGAAGCCGCGAAGCCAGCCTTGTAAGCAAAAAGGTTCCAGTTGTTGGGAACCACAGCAAATTTAAAGTAACCCGCATCGTCGCTTCTGGTTTTGTCAACCAGGCTGCCGGACTGAATCAGCACGGTGGCGTTGAAAATCGCATTGCCGGATTCGTCCACAATGCGACCGGAGATGGTGTTGGGACTTCTGTCGATTTGGATGTTGATGAAAACCGTGTCGTTGTTCGGCACCTTAAATGATTGGACCGGTGTGGTTTTAAATCCCGTTCTGGATGCCGTGAAGGTGTAATCTCCGCTGGGCAGAGCTTGTTTGGCAAAGCCCGTCGAGTCGGTGAGAAACGGCAGCAGATTCTTCTCATTGGCTTCGTTGCGAACTTTGAATTCGACTCTTGAGAGGGGGCCTTCTTTGGAAGTAACGAAGAATTTGGCCCAGCCTGCCGGCCCTTCATAGTCGAACCGCCGCCATTCGTCGGATGCGATGGCCCCGCCGTTTTCAGCCACTACGCGCCAGTGGTAGCGCCCTCGGACTAAAAAGCCCCTGGCCTTAAGGCGGATTTCTGTGCCTGTGGTGATCTGACTCCAAACGCTGAAGTCGATATCGCTGCTTTGAAACTCCCTGCCTTCGTACAAATACAGGCGGTAGCGTGTAACGTTAGGAACCGCGTTCCAGGTGAAGACGATTTCATCGTCGGTGACCTTGGCATCTTTGGCCGGCTGAAGCAGTTCGGGTGCCTGAGAAAGGTCCGTTCTGGTGACTTCAAAAAAGGCGGGCGCAACCGGGGCTACTTCACCTGAGATCAATTCGGACGTGGGCCCGTAGGCGTTCAACACGAGCCAATTGTATTCGATGTTTTCGAACAGCGGCGGCGTGAACGCGTTGACGAAGGTGCCCGAGGGGTCAGGTTCGGCAAATTTCATGGCCGTGTTGGGGGTAATGATTTGCCAGGTCAAATTGAGCCCCGTTAGCCCGACCACCTTGCCCTCTGCGTTGCGGTCAATGGAAAGCGGACCCTCGGAGAGGAAGAGAAAGTAATAGGGCACGCCGGAGACCGGGTCCCACCGGAATAGAGGCGGTCCATCATCGACGTTGACCATGCCACGAGGGGCCTGGGTGCTGGGGGCAACATCGGCCTGCACCAGTAGCTTGAATTCTACTGAGGTGAGGTTGGGATCGTTGTCCGACACCAACATACAATAATAAATCCCCGTACTAATGCCTTCTTTGGCAGGGTTCATCGGCAGCTTGCCGCTGCCCCTGGCGTTGAACTTGTTGGGGTAGTTGGAGAGAATCCTGCTGCCCGGGCTGGTACCGTAAAACAAGGTACACGGAATTTTGGGTTCCCAGGTAATGGCAAAAACGTCCTTGGGGTCGTCGTTCAAGAAAAAGCCTCGGCGTACTTTGGTCAAGGTGATGCCCGCACTTAGATTTTCTGGACTCTCCACAACCTCCGAATTGATCGTGGCAGGACGGAATGTGAAATGAGAATTTTTTGCGCCTTGCAAATATGCTGAATCTACATGGACAAAAAAGAACAAAGCGGTCAGAACCAAAGATATTTTCTTGTGAGAAATCATCGTTGTGTTGTTATCCAATGCAAAACAGGACGCAGCTTTTGGTTCGCAATATTGTTTGAATTTCCTCAGAGTCGATAGGAAGTTGAAAAACGCAAGAATGAGGAATAGTAGGGGCTGACGATATAATCCAGCCGAAAACGCGAAGAAATCTTGAAGCCACCGCCTAACGAAAACAGGGGGATCAAGAATTTTTTGTTTGCGCCGATTTTGGGCTCAGCTTTGGAATCGACCACCTCTTTGTCGAAGGTTTCGCCGAACACCACGCCCAGTCCGAGAATGAGCTGCTCCACACCTATGCCTAACCTGAACGTGCTGCCTAAGTTGACGCCCTGGTGGACATTGCCGCCTTTGATCTTTACGTTCAAGCTGTCAAATTGCTCGTAGGCCAACTTGTACCCGGCATGATCGAAATGTTTAACATAGACTAACGAGGCTAAATAATTTTGCCAACGGGTTGAAAAACCCAGACTGAGCGACCCGGGCAGCTCGAATTCCATGCCCGGCACTTTGGTAATACGTTTTTCCGTCTTGGTCAGGTTGTCTTCCACCAGGACGTCGATGTCAAACACTTCTTCGTCTTCGCCAGCGCCGAGATTGAGAGCACGAATGTTGTTGTGCACCATGGAAAAGGGGCCGGACACCGAAATGCTCATGGGCATCACAAATACCGCATCCAAGCTTAAGTCGGGATTTACATGATATCCCAGACCCCAACGAAATCGAAAGCCGCTGCCTTCCCAATTGCCTTTGATGCGCGCATACAAACTGTCGTATTGGATCTTTTGCGGATCGTTGAAGAAGGTTTCGGTTCCGCTTGCTGAAATGATGCCTTCCGGCAAGGTTGTACCTTCAAAAGTTTGATCGACATTAAAGTTGTCGTAGGCCATGCCGAAGGAGAGATCCGGCGTTATGCGGGTTCCAAAGGCAACACTGCTGCTCAAGAAGGTGATCTCCAAGTTAAAATTGCCGTTTACGGTTCCGAAAATCCTGTGGGTTACGTCACCATCGTCGTTTAACGCCACCGCATTGAATTCCGTGCCCGACATGGTGAGCTGGCTTTCCAGACGAAACGGTTCGTGAAAAGCAGCAGCCACCGCGAATACCGGGTTGCCGTACAAGAAAGCCCCCCCTTTGAGCCCGCCTCGCATATCCAGGGCGCTGTTTACCACGGCATCTTCTACCGTGCCCGGTGCCACCACACCGCTCGGGGAGTTGTTCTCAGCCGTCTGCGTCAACGCATCGTTGATGCCATTTTCAATTCCCAACAATCCGCCAGGGTCGATTGTAAAAGCAGGGGCCCAATCAAGAGTCAAGTGAAAACCGTGGGCAAAACCGAGACCGGCCGGATTCCAGGATATGGCTTCAGCGCCTGGATACAGAGTGCTGATGCTTCCCCCCATAGCATCAGCACGGGTTCCTGAGCTCGAAAAAATCTCCCCGGACCATTTGATTTTCAACCCCAAAATTCCTCCGCGCAAACGGTCGATGCGGCTGTTGTTACTGCTTTGAGCCTTTAATGCCAGGGGAGTCAATAACAACAAGAACGAAAAGACAACGGCGGTTGACTTCACGGAGTGCGAGAGAATGAGGTCGCTTATTCTCTGCAAAAGGGTTGAAAAATAAAGTTTGTCGAAGTTACCAATGCGTCGAGCTGAAGGTCGAGTTCCCTTGGGTAATTGCGCCATCCCTAGAATAACCGTTAATTCAAAGTAATTCCATTTTCGTAGAGAACACGCATCGTTAGGATCTGATTCTGGCGTGCCGACTCACACAAGCGAATTCACATAATCTACTAAGAGATTGCAAATATGATAAAATATACACAAATGTTCTACGATTGTCAAGTGTAATTTCCTGAAAATTGCGAGCAATCGTCAAAAGTTAATGAGAACAATGACTTTTTCTCCGCATTTTTTGAGGAAAATCAGCACTAATCCAGTGGGCTAAGATTTTACTTTGAAATACCGATAAATTTGTGTATTTTGCTACACAGTTAAACATCCTGGAGCCGCATGAAGAAATTTTGTCTCCCATTGGTCGTCCTTCTTACTCTGTGGGCCGGTCTCTCCTTTGCGCAAGTCGACACCCTGCGCATTGCTTCTTACAATCTTCTCAATTTCCCGGGAAATGACGGAGCCAGTCGTCTTGGCTATTTTAGAATGGTTATCAGAGCAATAGATCCGGACATTCTGGTGGTTCAGGAACTGCAATCGGCTCGAGGTCAGACAACCTTTCTCAACGACGTGCTAAATGATCTGGGTCGAGAGGTTTACGCCAGCGGCACGTTTGTCGATGGGCCGGACACGGACAATGGCATCTTTTTCAAAGTGGACAAGGTTAGTCTAACCGGCAGCCAGCAAATCAGCACCTCATTGCGCGACATTTCCGAATACACCCTTGAATCTTCCGCGGTGGAATTCCGAATTTATTCTGTACACCTCAAAGCTTCTCAGGGGACGGTGAATGAAAATCGACGGTTGGACGAAGCTGACGTTCTTAGAAAGCGACTAAACAACCTGGCCGATAATGAAAATTTCATCGTAGCCGGCGATTTTAACATCTACCGTGCGTCCGAACCCGCCTTTGTCCGGCTAACCGAGGAGCAGGCCGGCAACAACAGTGGTCTGGTGGACCCGTTGAACGTGGTGGGCAACTGGCACAACAACAGCGCGTTTGCAGCGGTCCACACGCAATCGACGCGCACCACCGCTTTTGGCGGAGGTAGCACTGGCGGACTGGACGACCGTTTCGACATGATGTTGGTCTCCACCAGTCTTGTTGAAGCGGGCGGCATGGACGTGCTGGCCGAATCTTACACGGCCTTTGGTAACGACGGGCACCATTTCAACCTGACGATCAACTTTGGCATGAACAGCAGCATCCCGGACAGCATCGCCGATGCCTTGCTGCAAGCCTCCGACCACTTGCCCATTTTTGCTGACTTCACCTTTGCATTCCCCACTTCCGTTGCCGCTCCTGGCGCCAGGCCAGGACCGTCTGTTTTCGAGCTCGGCCAGAACTATCCCAATCCGTTTAATCCTGCTACCACCATCGCCTACACCCTCAACCGCGCTGCCCACGTTACCTTGACGGTTTACGACCTGCTTGGCCGGGAGATAGCCGTGTTGGTGGATGATTTCCAGGCAGCGGGTGGGTACAGAGTGGAGTTCAAGGCCGAGGACTTGCCCGGCGGCGTTTACGTCTACCGCGCCCAGGCCCTGGGGATCACCAAAACACGGAAGCTTGTGCTTCTGCGGTAACAAAATCCTTGCTATTTCCTCAAAAGAATCCTACCTTTTCGACAATAGTTTCAGTTCTCTTTTTGGGAGTGCATTCAATGCCAAGACAGAATATTTCTTCCGGCACCAGGTGGGAACCCCTGGTTGGCTACTCACGCGCCGTGCGGGTAGGGCCGCACATTCATGTCTCAGGAACCACGGCTACGGATTCCAGCGGCGACATCGTGGGCGTGGGCGATCCTTATCGACAGGCCGTTCAGACCATCAGGAACATCGAGGCAGCGCTGCTCAAGGCGGGCGCGAGTTTGCAGGATGTGGTGCGCACGAGAATCTACGTCACCAACATCGCGGACTGGGAAGCAGTTGGTAAAGCCCACGGGGAAATTTTTGCAGACATCCGGCCGGCTACCAGCCTGGTAGAGGTGAACCGGCTGGTCTCGCCAGACATGCTGGTTGAAATTGAAGCGGAGGCATACGTGGCCGACTGA
>JBHHYI010000046.1:0-26036 GCA_046757525.1 bacterium
AACTTCTTCCGAGTTGAAGGACCAGACATCGGTGGTTCAGGCATTGATGTGATTGAATCAGACCTTTTCAGCGTTTCGGGGAAAATCCTGGATCCGGCAAATGCTGGCAACATGCAGCAAGTCACTGGGATTGTAGAAAGCCAAAGAGTGAAAAATATAGCTGTTTTAGACGAATTGCAAGGCTTGCCCAGGGAATATCTATTGCATCAGAACTATCCCAACCCATTTAACCCAAGCACACAGGTGGTCTTTGAATTGCCCAAACAGGCCGAGGTCCGTCTGGAAATTTATAACATTCGTGGTCAAAAGGTTCGAACCCTGATCCATGGTGTGAAAAAGGCGGGCGTGCACAACGTACAGTGGAATGGGCAGAATGATTTCGGCGAACCAGTTGCGTCCGGTATCTACATGATTAGAATCCAAGCGAACCAATTCATTCAGCATAAGCGCATGGTCTTGCTAAGATAACAGTTTATCCTGTCGAAAATAAGAATTGCTAAGAAATATAATACGGCATTGTATTTTGGAAATGATGTACTAAGACTAAAGAGAAATCCTTTTAGGATTAGATTTCTCATAGAGATCTTGTGCTGACGTATGACTCTCAAGGGACCTTATTGTGCATCCCCTTTTGATCAGCACAAAATGTAGGACAAGATAAGTTTTAAAGGGGACTTTTCTCGTTCGGCTATCCAATCCTTACCAACCTTAAGACCTTCCGTGCGTTCTCTTCCGAAGGCCAAAAGGGGGCGGAGGTGTATGGTGGTAACGCCTCATTTCTCCTTCCATTTCCTTTGTAGTGTGAAAAAGTAACGTTCCGTTACCTTTTGATCGCATACCTGGGCTTTAACGGTAAACTTCATCTACCCCTTACTTCTTAGAAAATAATTAGTTATTAAGTCGCCTAAGAATCCCCTTGAATTCCGGCATAGCTTTTGCAAGATTTTCGTGCAAGCTTGACGGACACAAAACCCACCAAATTCTCAAAAACTCGGCGCTATGCCCGTCAAAATAAACAGTCAGAAAGGAGGCAAAGGTTTTGTTTTTTTGTAACTAACTTAATGAAACTAATCTTAGAGGAGGGTTAGCCATGTATCACTATTTGCTTTCAGGTGTATTGTTTGGTTTGATGTTGCTATCTGACTTCACAGCTTCTGCATTTGCCGGCGATGCCAAAATTGAGAGGCACGAATCTGTTAGCACAATCGACTTAGTTCCAGGAGAAGAAAGAGGCACCATCACCCAGCCGTTATTGCGAGGTACGATTGCCGGAACCGGTCAGGAAGTTTTGTTTGTTCTGTCAGATGCCAGCGACAAAGATTTTGCGGAAATGTTTGGCATCATTCGATCCGATGCCCTTGAGGAGGCTCCACAAGAAGCGGTGGAAGATGCACTTTTCGAAAATGGCGTGTGGACGTTTTTTGAGGATCCCGGCTTGGTAGCTCGCTTGGATCTAAATGATGAAGACGGGGACGGGGATGTGACTGAAGTGCTGCCACCGGTGGCCAATCCCAACTATTCTCCCTTAAAGCGTTTGAATTGGAATGGCAAGACGGTTACGGTCAATGTGCCTTTTGTTAAATGGGGCGATGAACCTGGACAGGAGCTTCTTGTGGATCATGGAAGTATCGACCCACTGATAAGAAGCAACCCGCCTTCGCCCTTCTTTGTGGGCAACGGACCAAAAGATGGAGCCCCAGCAGAGCAAGTGACTAACGAGGCCGCTTTAGATCGATATAAAGGGGGACAGGTCGTAGCCCTGGACCTCGAAGCCATGACGGTCACCATGAAGCTGCATCGGGCGACCTTCGATCATCCTGATGTCATCCCCTATTATACGGTTTTCGATGCCTCGAAGGCGCCTCCCGCCGGTTTCATGGGTGTCATTCATGCCCCAAAGCTGGGCAACATCGGAAGATTTGGCGACAACAAAGCAGTCGGAAGAATCGCGCAATTTTCCAATGGCGTCCGTATTGAAGCTGGGGGGCCCAACCGGTTTCAGCAGGGAATTACGTCCTACCCGGGCGGTCAGTCGATGACTTATACCCCAATCTGGCATATTACCTGGATTTTCTTTGATTGCGATGGCGACGGGGTGTTCTACGATCCAGAACACAACGTTGGCGAAGGAGCGGTGCCAGTTGCCGGTTCTGGCATTCCAGGCTTCGATCCGGCTCAGCCAGAAACCTTCGATCCGTTCGGAATGGACGATAAAGGAGGTACCTGTTTGCAATTTGCTACTCAGGTCACAGGGCACGCAGACGGCTTCATTGAAGACCTTGGCCAGTTGCAAGACCTGGTGAAAGCGGGTTTCGTTGTCGAAACAGAAGGCCCTGCAGGGCTCAGATTAGACAGTCCCTTGCAACCACCCTTGATTGTCAACTGCCCGGTTCCCCTAACGGTCACCGGAGGAAAACAGTTGGCTCTAAAATTGAACCAGGAAGCAAAGATTTCTGTCAATCCGACCCAATTCCGGCTGCATCAAAATTACCCGAATCCTTTCAACCCGGAAACTACCATTAGCTACGATCTTCAGGCGGGGGCTCACGTCAGCCTCAAGATTTACAATTTATTGGGACAAGAGTTGATAACTTTAGTAGACCAGTTTCAGGAAGCCGGGCGTTTTAGGATTCTGTGGCACGGCAAAGATCGGTTTGGTATGTCAGTGCCTTCAGGAGTTTACATCTACAATTTGCAAGGTGCCGGAATTAGCCTAAAGAGGAAAATGGTGGTGCTGCGCTAAGCAGTGGCAGGAGCCTTTAGCAAGGCTTGCTTCAAGCAAAGTCACTCAAGTCCTTATTTGGCGAGGTTCCCGTTCCTCCCTTTTGGGGAAAGAGAAAACTAAGTCGTCTCTCGATTCTCTTTCCCTTTTTAATTTGGCCTAAAGTAACGTTTCATTACCCCCTGGTTGTTAGTAAAAAAAGAAAGAGTAACATTTCGTTACCCTCTCATCTCCCTCCTGACGCTAACCGCGAAAAGTATTCCATCTTTAGTCTTTAAAAAATAGAAGGTTGCTGATTCTTAGAAGAATTCAGCCGGATTCTGGCATAGCCTTTGCGTAACCCTGGCTCAGCTAAGGATTAATTAATTCACTTCACCAAGCAACCTAAAGGAGGTCAAAATGCAGTATCACAGACTCTTGCAGAGATTATTCGTTGGTTTGCTCTTTTATTTTGGAATTTTGTTGTTCGCCGCGTGTGGCAATAATCAGGCTTCGTCGCCTTTTGCGCCGGTGGCTGAGGGCCAGACCGGGCTATCCAAAAAGGGTTCTGGTTCAGGGGGAACGACGGTTCCGGATTCTGATTTACTGTTAGTCAGAAAGCGCGAAGATGCTGAAAATGGTGTAAGCACGGCCGTCATCGGTCCCGAAGGCGGCGTGCTCATTCATGCAGCGCACCGCGTTGAAGTTCCGGCAGGGGCCTTGACTGATTCCGTTGAACTCACATTCTCCATGCCCGTTTCCGACACTTTAATGTTTGAGCTCGGGCCCGACGGCGTCCAGTTCAACGCTCCGGTCAAAGTTATCTTCAACTACGATCACACTTTCAAAAGCGGTCTGGACAAGGAGAATTTTAAAGTAGCTGTCTGGAATCCGGAAACCCAGACCTGGGAGCTCATCCCGACCACAGTTAACACGGAAACCAGTGAAGTCAACGGCGACACCAATCACTTTTCCCGTTATGCGATTTCCAAAGGTTAGTCGAATCCACAAAAGTAAGATCATGGAAAATTAACCGACGAGTCTAAGATTGGCTGACAAAGGGAAAAAATCAAAGGCACAGAAAGCCACAACTCCCGAAGATGGGTGTTTGCAGCAGATTCAAGCCTGGTTGGTGGAAAGCTGGTCTAACGATAAGAGCCTGGATGCTCTGCTGCAGGGGCTGCAAGAGTTCGTTCGGCAGTTATTTGAAGAAAAGGATCAGGAACAAAGGATTGAGTATTTTGAAATGTCTGTGGAACAGTTGCTGAAGAACTTCTTGCCCTCCCTTTCGGAAGCTGAAGAAATCGCCCTGGAACTCTGGAAGGGGCATTCTTACGAAACTTTAGGGGCTTTTGAGAAGGCGCTCAAAGCTTTCAACCGGGTCGTAGCTTTGAGCGGTTCCGCGGCTTTTGCTGCGCAGAAGGCCGAAGCGCAGCGCTGGATCGGTCACCTGCATTCGATGCAGAATCGCTGGCCGGCCGCGTTGAAGGCCTACCAGGAGAGCCTGAGCCTGGCCCGCCAGAGCGGTGATGAAACCGGGGAGGCCAATGCTTACAACAGCCTGGGCTACTACTTTTTTGAACAAGGCGACTTAGACCAGGCCGGGTCTTATTGGGAAAAAGCATTAGAGCTTGCCGAAAGGCTGCAGGAGAACAAGCTGACAGCCCAGGTCAACAACAACCTGGGCGCTGTGGCCAACGTGCAAGGACATTGGGAGAAAGCGCTGGCCTATTACGGCGAAAGCGTTCCGCGTTTTGAGAGAATTGGCGACCAGAGGGGCCTGGCTGAAACCTACCACAACATGGCGATGACCTACGCAGACACGAAGCGCTGGGCTGAAGCGGGACAGCATTACGAACGGAGTGCTGAATTAGCCAAAGAAATCGGCGATGTGCGCCTGCAGGCCACCGTCAAGCTCAACCGCACCGAGCTGTACCTGGCCATCGAGGATTGGAATCTGGCGGAAGCTCTGTGTTACCAGGCGTTGCGAACCTATCTCAAGCTCAACGACCATTTGGGGGAATCTGATGCCTACAAGTTCTTAGGTATCATCCAGACCGGCAAAAAGAAATGGGCGCAAGCAAAATCCTATTTCGAAAAGAGCATCCGGCTGACGAAAAAATTCAAGAGTCCGCTGTGTGAAGCTGAAGCCCATTTTGAATATGGACTCATGTTGGCGCAAAAGAGAAGCCCTAAGTCGGCTCAGAAGCAATACGAACTGGCGTTGAGCTTGTACTCCGAACTCAACGCTGAGAATGAAATGAAGGCAGTTCGCGAGGCAATTGCCGAACTGTCTAACTGAAAAAAATCTTTAACTGAGAAGGGGTCTTGAATGTCCAGAGTATTGATGAGGGATGCCCTGTTCAGCTCTCGAACAAGCGGTTTAAATGAATTGTTCCATGACCTTCTTGGTTTGTCCTTAGCGAGGATTGAGATAAAACCATCCCGTGAGAACGATTACAATCGCTTACGAGAGCGGCCAGGCATCCCTCATCAAGTGGGTCTGGCCCATGCGCAACGGCTGCGCACAATGGCGAAAGGATTGCGCAGCCCATGTGTAGCCGTGGCCGGCACGAAAAACATGATTTATGACAAAAATGTAAGTATTTTAGGTTAACGTTTGTAGAATCCCTTGTCTTTGGTATATCCTTTGCCGGGAAAGTAAACAAACCTCGCTAAAGAATAGGCCAGACGGTCAGGGAAAGGATTTGGAACCAATCATGCGCAAAGATCATAATAGAATTCTCTTTTACTCGCACGATGCCTATGGCATGGGCAATATACGCCGGACGTTGGCCATTTGTGAGCATATCACAAAAACCGTCCCTGATCTGTCTATTTTGCTGCTAACAGGCTCCCCGGTCATTCACGCACTGCGGATTCCGCAAAAAGTCGACTACATAAAACTGCCCTGTTTGACCCGCGACAAGAGCGAAAGCTTCAGCGCCAAATACTGGGACATGTGCTTGACAGAGCTTCTGCAATTTCGCTCTGAATTGATTCTTTCTGCTGTCAAAAGCTTTAATCCCAACCTAATAGTGGTGGACAAAAAGCCGCTGGGTATTAAACAAGAATTCAGAGACGCGTTGCAGTACGTTAAGGACAACCTCGCTGACACAAAGGTCATTTTGGGACTCAGAGATATTTTGGACGAGCCTTCGGTGACGGTGCCCATCTGGCAGAAGCATGGCTACTATGATTTTATCGAAACCTTTTACGACGGCGTGTGGGTTTATGGGGCGCGCAATGTTTTTGACACGGTGCGCGAATACCAGATGCCGGATGCAGTAGCAGAAAAAGCGGTGTTCACCGGATACCTGGGACGCAGCCAGATGGAGACGGACAGACTCAAAATCAGAACTGAATTAGGACTCAATGGTCATCTGTTTTCTCTGGTTATGGTTGGCGGCGGCGGCGATGGTTTTCCGGTTCTGAAAACCTACGTGGATGGGATCAAAGGCAGCTTTATCGACCGACACATGGACAGCCTGCTCATCGCTGGACCAGAAATGCCCAAAGCCCGGCGGCGTGAAATCGAAGATTCGTGCAACAACGGCTACCCAATGCGGATGCGGGAGTTTTCCGACGAAATCGAGAATCTGCTCACCGCCGCAGACGTAGTCGTGTGCATGGGTGGCTACAACACTGCCTGTGAGGTCCTGTCGTTTGGGAAAAAAGCCGTCATGGTGCCGCGGGTGCGCCCGGTTAAAGAACAGTACATTCGGGCCAGGCGGCTGTCAGAGCTGGGCCTGGTCAACATGATTCATCCCGATGAGCTGGAACCGTCCATGCTGCTCAAGACCATCGAGACCACCGCTGCCCAGGAGCATTTGACCGCTGACGTAGAAAACCGCATCGACCTGAACGGCTTACAGCGTATTGAGCAAATGACCAAAGACATACTGGTGCATTAAATCCATTGACGCCATGAAAAGCATGCAGAACACGACAAGCAACCGATTAGCCTATCTTCTCAGCGGTTTTCCCAGGCTTTCAGAAACGTTCATTTTGAACGAGATCCTGGAGTTGGAACGACAGGGCCTGCCTTTGGTCATTTTCTCTCTGAAGAAAGAAATGGGCGCGCAAGGCCCCGCAGAAGTCACCCGCTTAAAATCACCCGTCATTTATATTCCGGAAAAACTGAGTGTACCGTCGTATTTGAGTATTTACCGGGCCAATGTTGCTCTGCTGCTGCAAAGCCCACAGCGCTATCTTAGGGTGACCAGGCAATTTCTGAGCACAGGCAAGAAGGAGCGCTTTTTCTCCATTTATCAGAGTTTCTTGCGTTGGATTTGGTTTGGTCGCCAACTGCAAAAACTACGAGTTGCGAGAATTCACGCCCATTTTGCCCACGATCCTACCACGATGGCCTACTGGGTCAATCGCTTGTTGGACATCCCGTACAGTTTCACGGCGCACGCCAAAGACATCTATTGCTATTCTGAGGAATGGCTGCAAAAGAAAATCCACAGCGCCCAATGGGTCGCAACTTGCACCGATTACAATAAGCAGCACTTGCAAGCGGTTTCCCAAAATGGCACGGCCATATACCGGTTGTACCATGGCATCGATTTGGAGAAATTCAAAGCCGGCACCAGGACGCAAAGAAGCGTGCCTCTGGTGCTGGCCGTCGGCCGACTGGTGGAGAAAAAGGGATTTCCCTCGTTGATCTCGGCGTGCAACTTGTTGCGCAGCATGGGCCTGGCCTTCCAGTGCTTGATCGTCGGCGAAGGACCGTTGCGGTCAGCTTTGCAGGAACAGATCGACCGGTTGGGTCTATCGCATCAAGTGGGGCTTGGCGGTGCCTTGAACCACAAAAGACTCCTGTCTTTGTACAAAATGGCTTCTGTTTTTGTCATGCCTTCTGTGATCACCGAAAACGGGGACCGGGATGGCATCCCCAACGTCATTTTAGAAGCCATGGCCATGGAATTGCCCGTGGTAGCTTCCCGGGTCTCGGGTATACCGGAAGCAGTCGCTCATGCGAAAACCGGATTACTGGTCGAGCAGAGAGACGCAAGAGCATTGGCTACGGCCATAAGGAATCTGCTCTACGACACGGGGTTAGCCCGTAGGTTAGGCCAATCGGGCAGGCGCAAGGTGCAGGCTGACTTTAATTTACACTGCAATACGAAAAAGATGAAAGAGCTTCTGATTACATGAGACTAAGAGCAAAATCCGTTGCGGTTTACCAACAAGCGCACCGAATTCTCGGTGCCTTTTTTTTAAAGAAATATTTAGAATTAGAACAAAATCGGCGAGATGCGGCCCCTGGCGAGCGCTCCGTTGCTGCTTGTCGCGTCGGCTACATCTTGAAGGGCTATCCGCGCATTTCGGAAGTATTCATCAGCAACGAAATCTACTTGCTTGAACAACTGGGCCTGAATCTACGCGTTTTTTCGGTGAAGCCATCAGAGGACACCAGCAGGCACGCGAGCATTAAACGGATCAAGGCTCCGGTGGACTACCTGCCGCAAGTGACTTCGCTCAGCAACAGCTCTTTCCTGCTCTGGTTGTGGCAGAATCTGCCTGCGTTCAAGGCCAGCCACCTTGCGCTGATGAAGCTGCGTACCCGGGCGTATTTGAAAACGCTGCTTAGCGCGATCAAAATGTGTCTCGTCTACCGGTCGAGCCCCTTTGCATTTCCCAAAAAAGCGTTCATCAAGGAATTCTTGCAGGCTGGAATCATCGCGCTGGAAGCTCTGCGCGACGGTTCCGTCCGGCACTTCCACGCCCATTTCTGTCACGGCGCTACCACGATTGCCCTGTTCGCCAGTCAAATGGCGGGCCTTCCCTTCAGTTTTACCGCCCACGCCAAAGACATCTACCTGAAAAAACTCAATCCCCGTGATTTGCTAAGAATAAAGCTCAAGAAGGCTAAATTCGTGTGCACCTGTACGGCAGCCAACAAGGCCTATTTGGAGGCGATTTGTCCTGATGGGGCCCCGGTTCATTTGATCTACCATGGCCTGAATACGGAGCTTTTCAGGCCCGTTTTGGGCGAACGCCAGGGATTGCAAATCCTGGCTATTGGTCGCTTTGTTGCCAAGAAGGGTTTCACCTTTCTCATCGAAGCCTGCCGCATTCTCAAGGACAGGGGCTATGAATTCAACTGTCGCGTGGTGGGGGAAGCCGGCGAGCAGTCGAGCACGGTTCAGCGATTGATTAAGGAACTGAATCTTGAGGACACGATCTCCTTGCAGGGCGCCGTGATCCAGGAAGAGCTGCAGGAAATTTACCAGTCAGCGACGATTTTTGCCTTGCCGTGCCAGATCGTGGAAAATGGGGACCGTGACGGCATTCCCAACGTGCTTGCCGAGGCCATGGCCAATGAGCTACCCGTGGTCTCCACCAACATTTCGGGGATTCCGGAGCTGGTGACCGATGGCATCGACGGGTTGTTGGTGCCGCAAAAAAACGCTGCAGCGCTTGCAGACGCGATTGAAAGACTCTTGCAAGACCAACCATTGCGCCAGCGATTGGGGCAGGCGGCCAGAGCGAAAATCTGCCGCATTTTTGATTCAAAAAAGAACACAGTGGCTTTAAGAGATCTGTTCGTGACCTAACCCAGAATCATGTTTACCAGGACCAACATGGAAACGACGAACTTCTTGCGTCCGGAGTACAAAGACTGGACGCCCGCACAAGTTTACCAGCATTTTAGAACGCGCGCTAATATCGAGTATTTTCCGGTACTGGATGCGGCAGAGACCAGACCGGAGAAGATAACCGCGGTTCTCGAAAACCGGTTTACCTTTAACAACGAGACCCACGCGCTTGCCAGGGAATTTGACTGGAAGGTTAATCCCAGCCAGGATATGGAATGGCTGATCATGCTGCACAAGTTCTATTACGCGGCCGGCCTGGGCAAGTATTACCTCGAAACCGGCCAGCAGAAGTATGTCTCGAAATGGGTGGAGCTGACGTCGTCTTGGATCGATGCGGTGGAGCCGGGTTTCATCGCCAGCGACGTGACCGGTAGACGCATTCAGAACTGGATTTTTGCGCACTATTATTTCGTCAGCAAGAGTCCTGCCGCTTGTGTGGCTCCCGATTTCTATTTGAAGTTCCTGAGATCGATTTACGAGCAGGTCAGCTACCTTGGCGAGCATTTGACCCCTTCCCGCAACCACCGCACGCTGGAGCTGTACGCCATTTTTTTGGCGGCAGTGGTCTTCCAGGAGTTTGAGGAAGCCGCACAGTGGTTGGAATTTGCCCAAACCGAAATCTACAAAAACATCCGGGAGGATGTATTAGAGGACGGCGTGCACTGCGAGCTTTCAACCGACTACCACCACATCGTTTTGAGAAACTATTTAGGGGTGCGGCGTCTGGCACAGCTCAATCAAATTCCCTTTGATCCCGAAGCTGACCGACGCATCGAACAGGCCCTGGAATTTGCCATGTATGCCCACAAGCCCGACGGTTGCATTCCTTCGCTCAGCGACGGTGACTGCGGCAGCTTTCTGTACCTATTGCAGCAGGGCTATGAGCTTTACGGCCGTGAAGACATGCTCTACGCAGCCACGCGCGGTGAAAAAGGAGAGCCGCCGGCGCAGCGAAGCCGCAGCTTTAACCGCAGTGGCTACCACGTCTTGCGCAGCGGCTGGGGGGATCGGTCGCTACCCTACGCAGACGAGCACTACCTCATTTTTGATTGTGGCCCGCTGGGCAGAGGCAATCACGGCCATTTCGATCTGTTGAGCTTTGAAATGGCTGCCTGCGGCAAGTCTCTGATCGTCGATCCAGGGCGTTTCACTTACGATGAATCCGGCGATTACAACTGGCGCGTGCATTTTCGAGGCACCCAAAGTCACAACACGGTTTTGGTGGACCAGAAAGACCAGACGCGCTACTGCTTTAACCAGGCCAGAAACAAATTCAAGATTTCTGGTCCCGAACCTGAGTACAAGACGAAAATGGTTGTGCACCGATCCGAATTCGATTTTCTGCACGGTGTGGCGCGCAGCCACGAATATGGGGCGGTACATGAGCGCAGAATATTCTACGCCTGTCCCGATTACTGGATCATTACCGATTTCTTGCGGGACCAGTGCAGCCACCGATATGACCTGTTGTTTCACCTGTCGCCACAGGCTAACGGTCGGGTCGCGCTGCACCTCGCGGAAAGCACTTTGCGGGTGGAGTCACCCAACCTGGTGCTGGCCCAGCCATTCCAGGCGGAAGTAGAAGTCAGGATTGAGAAAGGGTATGTTTCACCAACCTACGGGGTAAAACAGGAAGCACCGGTGCTCAGATTTACGCAGACTGCTAAACGGGCTGCCTACCTCACGCTGCTGGTGCCGTTCAAATTTACGCCGCCGGAGATTTTGATTGAACAACTCGACGTTTTTACGGAATCCGGGCTTTGTGCCAGGGACGAGGTCACAGCCATTCGGGTAACGTGGAACAGGCAAAATCAAGAATTCAAAGATTATTATTTCAATGCGTATCGCCAGGAGAGCGAAACCTACCGTTTTGAGGAATTTGTTTATGAAGGGAAATTCTTTTTCGTCAGAAAGGATGCCGATGGCAATATCGTCCGGGTGCATCACCAGGCCGGGACGCTGCTGAAAATCAGAAAAAGAGAGCCCCAGGCCGCTGTGTACGATTGAGTCGAAAAGGAGGGTGTTGTGAAGAATCTATTAGTTGACGAGGTGCTGCCGCAAATGGCTCTGGCCATGGACACCGATTCCATGCGAGCTGTTTTTCAGAGGAAATTGTTCGGGATGGGGTCCCAGCCGAATGGAGAAAAGTCTGAGACCTCCAGGTTTGAAATTGAAGCCTGCGCCATCGATCGGGTCAAATATAAGCCGGGCAAGAACTGCCTGGTTCTGTACCGGCTGGGCATTCGGGATCGCCAGACGCGGAGTTTGCGGGAACAAACCCTTTGTACCCGGATTTACGAACCCGGCGGTGCGCACCTGCGATTTTTGAAAGCGCAATCACAAAGGCTCGTCACGCCTGAACTGGGCAAGCCCCTAATGCACATCCCAGAAATAGACATGGTGGTCTGGACGTTTCCAAACGAACGCAAGCTTCAGGCGTTGCCTGAAATTGCAGACCTCGCCTTCTTGCGCTGGCAGATCGTGCCGGAGCTCGTCGCCCGCAATTTTGGCGCCAATTGGATGGTTGAGGATGTCTCGCACGAGATCGTCCACTACGTTCCGGAACACACCTGCACCATTCGTCTGGACGTCCAACTGCACGACACCGTTTTCGGCAATCGGCGCAAGGTGGCGATTTTCGGGAAGACGTATTACAACGAGGAGGGCGAAGCAACTTACCATCTCATGCAGCAATTGTGGCAGAGCGCTTCCAGGCGGAACAAACAATTCTTGATGGCGCAGCCGTTAGGCTATTCTTCAGAACTCAAGACCTTGTGGCAACTGGGTCTGCCAGGGCGGACTTTGCAGGAATGCGATCTTGGCCACACACGAGCGCTCCGACCGATCGCCCTGGCAGGCATTACCCTTGCCAAGTTGCACACCATTTCCTTGAACCCGACACAAACTGTGCAGTTGGCCCATTTGCAGGAACGCCTGGAGGAAATGAAACGCCTTTTGGCGCAAGTAAGGCCAGGCTGTTCAGAGATTTTGTTCAAAGTGACGGCCCAACTGCAGCGTAGGGCCAAACAGCTTGAAACGCAGCCTCTGGCCACGCTGCACGGCGATTTGCATTTGAAGAACTTTTTGATCGATGCGGACCAGGTCGCCCTCATCGATTTGGACAATGTTTGTACGGGCCCTCCAGCGTTCGATATAGGCAGCTTTGCCGCGACGATTCAGTACCTGGGCCTGCTTCACCGGAGGCCCCGACACTGGAGTGAAAATATCATCCGGGTTTTCCGCCATTACTACCAGCACAACGTCCCCTGGCAGATCCGGGAGTCTGACTTCAACTGGTACGTTGCCGCTGCACTCATCCATGAGCGAGCTTTTCGATGTTTGACGCGATTGAAAGCTGGCCGCCTGGAAATCGTGGAGGCGTTGCTGCAGTTGGCCTATGAAACCCTGAGCAACCGATCCAGAGGCATCTGAGACGAGCCATGAAGAGGAAAAGTACTATGACAGCCACTACCGACACACCTGCCCGGCAGAAGACCTGGCGGCGACTCTGGAAAACATTTGGCCCTGATTTGTGGCGCCACCGCCGCAAGCTCGTCTTAGCCTATCTTCTAAGTCTGATTTCCATCGGGGCCACGGTGCTTTCTCCCTGGCCTCTGAAAAGCATCATCGACCACGTGATTAGCCAGCAACCGTTTGGCTGGAGCTTGCAGCACTTGACGCAAGGAATCTCCTCCGATGGGATGGTTGTGCTGCTGTCTCTGAGCTTTGTGTTGCTGGCATTGATTGCCGCATTGACCGGGGCGGCCAACAAAATCATGATCGCCCAGGTGCGCGAACGCCTCAGCCTGGAGCTGCGGGACAAGATTCTGGTTCACATCCAGAAGCTGCCGCCCTCGATGCGAACGGCGTTCAAGAGCGGCGAACTCGTTATGAGGCTGGTCGGAGACGTGAATCTTTTTACACGCCTGCAAACCAAAACATTGCCGGTGATTTTCCGTCACGTCTACATGATGATCTTCACCCTGGCCATGATGTTCTGGATCGAGCCGCGACTGGCCTTGCTTGGTTTGATGGTAATCCCAGGTCTGGCTTTTCTGGCCAAGCGCTACGGTGGTCCACTCAAGAATTCTTCCCGCAAGAAACGACACCACGAAGGCGACGTGGCCGGTCTGGCCCAGGAGATCGTCAACGGGCTGCCGACCATCCAGGCCATCGGTAGCGAGTCGTACACCCGCAAGCGATTTGAGCACACCAACGCGCGCAGCCTGGAGTCGGGTGTGCGTATGATTGGGGTGATTGTGGGCATGGAAAGGACCTTACAGGTTGCTCAGGGCGTGGCCGTGGCCCTGGTGACGGGCGGCGGCGCCTTGCTGGTCCTGCGCGGGCAGTTGACCGTCGGAGAGCTCACCGTGTTTGCGGCCTACATGACGCAATTGTTGAAGCCTGTTGAGAAAATAAATGAGCTGGCTTCTTCGGTAGCCCGTGGATTTGCTGCGGTGGAAAAGCTGCTTGGCCTACTCGAAACCAGGCCCGCGGTTCGGGAAATCTCAGCAGGCGCCACCATTTCTGCGGTCAAAGGAAATTTCAGTCTACAAAACATCTGGTTTTATTATCCCGACGCCGGGGTTGGGAGTGCGCCGGTATTGCGCGGTCTGAATCTCAAACTGGTGCCCGGCAAATTGACCGTTCTGGTTGGCAGCAGCGGTTGCGGTAAGAGCACCCTGCTGCACCTTCTTTTGCGCTTGTACGACCCAAGCCTGGGACAGATTCTACTGGACGGCTGCCCGCTCAAAGAAATGTCCTTGCAGTCGCTGCGCGCACAAATCTCTGTCCTGTTGCAAACCACGCATCTGTTTGCCGGAACCATTCGCGAAGCTTTGGCTGCACACACCAAAGAGGTCAGCGACAACCAACTCTGGGACGCCCTGGCGTTTGTTGGTCTGGAGCGATTCGTCCGTAAACTCCCGGCTGGCCTAAATGCGCCCTTGGGTGAAGACGCTTTCAACTTTTCCGGCGGACAACGTAAACGGCTGTCGCTGGCACGCGCCTTTCTGCTGGATCGGCCAATACTGCTACTGGATGAGCCGGTGGCCAATGTGGACGCCCAATCGGAAACCATTATTCTGGACGCTCTCGATGAAATACGTCCAGGGAAAACCTGTCTGGCTATCAGCCACCGGCCGGCCCTCGTCGAGCGGGCCGATGTCGTTTACCGAATGCTGGACGGTCAGGTCTTTGAGGTGGCGGACCCGAAGCTCAATCCTTGTGAATACGAGTCTGTGAACCTCTAACCGTAAATGGTCAGTATTTTAAAGCTTAGTGTAAGCTGCTAATCTCAAATCGAGTTGAATTATGACATCGAGTACCATGGCAACAACAGCGGTCTCCACCGCTACAAAAAGCCACCCGGGCAACGCGCATGAGCGACACCGGACTTTGCTGGCCGCTCTGTCGACAGACACTTTCGTACTGGGAGCAATCCATCAGGTTGGCGAGCAGCAAAAATGGTGGGCACCCGGACGAACGTGGCGTCGCACTTATGGTCGATTTGATCCGGACAGTCTGGCTCTGGTAACTTGCTTGTTCGAGACTGAGGGACGTCCACAGGAAATCTGCCGAGTGGAGGTTTGGCAAACTCTGCCACCTATTGAAGAGAGTTACGAGGCGAGAATATTCAGCACAGATTTGGGTTGGCTGCGTCTCACCCGGTTCCCGTACGATCCCAAATTGTCCACGCTGAAGAAAGTATTGGCAAATCCTGGAGAAGTGAAAGTCTTGCGCTACCGTCCGTTCAAAAGGTGCACGATCCGTTTTGAGCCACCTGAGCGGGAGCAAGCGTACTTCGTCAAGGTTTTCCCCGATGAGCAGGCCGTAAGAATCCACCAGGACAATCTCGACTTGTGGCAGACCGTCCGCAAAGGTGCCCTGGATTTTGCTGTGGCGCGACCGTTAAAATGGCAGTCTGAAACCAGGTCTCTTTGGCAGGAAGCTGTGGCAGGCCGTCCTATTCTCGAAGAATTGTTCAGCGTCAAAGGGCCTGAGTTGGCGCGAAGAATGGGCGCGGCGCTGGCATCCTTGCCGCTTTCCACGGTTCGACCAACGGAAACCCTGGATGGCGACGCCCAGATGACACGTTCGCACCGCTACGGCGAGGAGCTGAAGCACCGGCTTCCGCAGTTGTCCCAAAAAATCCGTCGACTGCTCTGCGCTTTGGCCGGACTGCATGCCTGTCAGTCCGTGAGAAAACTCTACCCCATTCACGGTTCTCCGCACGCGCACCAGTGGCTGGAGGAGGGCCAGAGCTTGGGTCTGGTGGATTTTGACCGCACTTCATTGGGTGATCCGGAACTCGACGTGGCCACGTTTTTGGCTGAAATGGATTTCGAGGACCGCACCCGAGTGCCCGTAGATCGCTTGAATGCAGCTTTCCTGGCAGGATTTGAGTCGCGGTTTGGTGCATTAGATCGCGACCTCCTGAGGGCCTATCGCGCTCACAAATGTTTGTCCAAAGCGCTCAAAGCGGCCCAGGCCGTACGTTGTGACGGTGACCGGCGGGCAGAACGGAATCTAAACTTCGCCTTAGAGGCGATTCCCGGAGGTGCTCTGTGAAAGATCGACCATCCTTGTTGTTTTATTGCCAACACTCATTAGGAATGGGTCACTTGATCCGCTCCCTTACGCTTGCAGAAGGACTGTCGAAGCGATTTGAGCTTGTTTTTCTCAACGGCGGGCCCATTCCTGATGGCATAGAACGGCCGGACGATTTCGAGATTGTTGACTTGCCGCCGCTGGGCATGGGCAGAGACGCGCAACTGGTCAGTCGTGCTGCGAGCTATTCCGTTTGCGGGGCGCGCCGGCATCGTCGCGAAATCATTCTGGACAAATTTCGCCAATTAGAGCCGGACGTGCTTTTTATCGAGCTGTTTCCCTTTGGCCGCAAAAAATTTTCCGGAGAACTGCTGCCCGTTCTGGAAGAAGCAAATCGCCTGGGCCCACGGGCGCCGTTAACACTTTGCAGTTTGCGAGATCTGTTGATTAGCAAGCGCGTGGACCAGAGACGGCACGATTGGCGCGCCAGTTTGCTGGCCAATCGCTATTTTGACGCTGTACTGGTGCACGCAGACCAGACGTTTGCACAACTGGAAGAGTCCTTTAAACCTGAGGTGGCCCTGAAGATTCCCGTACTCTACACTGGCTTCGTGTTCGGAAACAAGCCGGACGCAGCGCATGCGAGGAGGGAAATATCCACCCGTCGGCGCATTCTGGTTTCGGCTGGTGGCGGCCAGGTGGGTGGTCCGCTTTTGCGAACGGCTGTGGCGGCGCACCAGATTCTCTGGAAAAAAGAGCGGGTGGAAATGACGCTGGTGGCCGGTCCGTTTTTGCCTGAACCTGAATGGAACCAACTCGCAGGTGTTGCCAATGAAGCCGAAGGGCTGGAGCTAATTCGTTCGGTTCCGGATCTTTGTGCCGAAATGCGAGCCTCTGTCGCTTCCATAAGTCAGTGCGGTTACAACACGGCAATGGACATTCTACGCTCTCGAGTGCCGGCGTTGGTGGTGCCTTTCACCCAAGGTAGCGAAAATGAGCAGACGCAACGCGCTAGAAAGCTCGAGCGGCTTGGTGCCGTGTGGGTCCTGCATCCCGAGCAGATGGATGCGAGCACGCTGGCTGCTGAAATAGGCAGGCTGCTGAACTTTCACCCCCAAAAAGTCGATCTCGATTTGGATGGCGGTGCTGGAACCGTGCGGATCGTCGCAGAGCTTTTGCAGCAACGCAAGTCGCAGGACGAAAGGCTGGTTCCAAAACCCTGGCTGAACCTCTGGCTTGATCCGTTGCGCGAGGCGCTCGATACGGCAGCTCAGCCCGTCGAATTCTTCTTCCGCGACGACGATGCCGGCTGGGAGAACGAGCGTTTGTTCAAACTGCTGGACCTTTTCGAGCAGTTCGGTCTTCCCCTCGATCTGGCTGTCATCCCCATGGCACTAATATTAAATCTGAGCCAACAGCTTCTCAAGCGTTTGCAGTCGGCTTCGCACCACATTGGGATTCATCAGCACGGGTTTGCGCACACCGACCACGAGACTGGGGGACGTAAATGCGAATTCGGCCCTGAACGCAATTATTGCGCACAGCTTCACGACTTGCATCTTGGGCGGCAGAGAATGGAGGAGCTGTTTGGCGCCGTGGTAGACCCGTTCTTCACTCCGCCGTGGAATCGTTGCACCGAGGTGACCGGACGCTGCCTGACCGAGCTCGGATTTTCCTGCCTTTCTCGGGATGTGACCGCCACTCCTTTGAATATTCCCGGTCTTTACGAACTGCCCGTGCGCATCGACTGGTTTGCCAAGAGCAAGGGCGTGTATTTGAGCCGGGCTCAGTTGGGAAAAAAGCTTGCGGAACAAGCACAATTGAACCTGCCGGTGGGTGTCATGTTCCACCATGCCATCATGGATGAAAAGGAGCGCCGGGACGCTGAAGAGTTGTTGTTTCTGCTGGCCACGCACGGCAATGTTAGGTGCAGGAGCATGAAGGCCATTGTGGAACAACACGCATCGGGAGTCAAGGCAGGGTTCGAAAAACTCGTTAGGACAGAACCAGTGGTTTTGAGTTAAGAGCATTCTGATATGATAATACCACTAAGGTATTGCATCGGTCAGGCCAGTCATCTGGCGGCTGCCCATCGGCGTCAACTTAATTCCTGGAGGTGTCATTTCGATCCGGCAGTTGCCGGAGAGAAATCTGGTTTGTGCCTAAATCAGACCCCTCGACTACGTCCGGCAGAGCCGGACTCCGCTCGGGGTGACGATCAGGTGGTTAGACACCCCTTAAGTTGACGCCAAAAGGCGGCTGCGGGACGGGCACCTGACTGACAAAAATGCAAAGTTTGTCAAGAACTGGCAGAACAATGAAGCCACTGATGATCACGGATTGACACGGATAAAATGAGTTTAGAACCCTAAAATAGAAAAGACTTCGAAGGTAGGGCTTAAAATGTTCAAATTCTTAGTCCAATGTTTTTGTTCGAAAGAACATTTCAAAAACATTATGGATTCTAATAGAGAAAAATCGAAATCAACATGCTTCGGTTTGACATCCGTGTTTAATCGGTGTGAATCCGTGGCTAATAATGTGGCGGCTTGTCGCTCCAAGAGTACCAAATTTGTTTTCAGCAGGAATAGGGGCTGTCTAAAAAGCGTGCAAAAGAGTGGCTGTGTTGTCATTCCTGCGAAAGCAAGAATCCAGAAAAATCAACGGGTTATAGATTCCCGCTTCCGTGGGAATGACACAAAAATGGCCCTTTTGGGACAGCCCCCTCTCGCCTTGCTCCTTGAAGCCTTGTTGAGCATTGCAACGATTCTTGTTTTCTCGGTCCACAGCCTTTACGGCGAGCAATTTATTGGACAAAGGCTCAAAGTGACCGGGCAATTGCAGGATGGCTATCTGACAGCCATTAGAATCCAAACTCGGGATTCGAAAAAAGACCCTAAAAGCGGTCGCGTTGAAGGCTCGATCAGTGCCATCAACCCGGAACGGAGTTCCATCCGAATCGGTCCATTTGAAATCAGTGTGACCCGGGCAACCCAATTGGAAAATATGAGCTTAGAGGACTTAACACCAGGCCACACGGTCAGAGCAATCGTGCACCTGGATCTTCGCGGTCACCTGGTCGCTTCTTCGCTGGAACCCGCTGCTGCCGCGAAAGGCTACATTAAGATAATCGGGCATGTTTTTTCCAGTTTCTCCGAACCGGATGGTACCGTTTGGCTCAAGATTCTTGGCGTCGCGGTAAAGATGCCGCAGGATGTCTACAATCGGGGTCTTTCGCTCATTCGTCGTCCTGACGACAAACGACCGGACAAACAGCTTACGGTGCCGGTGCTGGGTCACCCCCTGGTCATCGGCGGTGAATTCGGCAACACCTCCAGGTTTCGCGGCGATTTTAAGCTCAAGGATCACTCCAAAGACGACAAGGTACGCCTGGATCAGGAATTCCAACTCGAGCTTTTCTACCGGTTCGCCAGGAACGTCTCCCTGTTTTTAGAAGGGAAATCACTGAGCGAAAGCGTGGTGTTTGACCAGTCCGGCGATAGACGCAACGAAACGGCTGTCGAACGCGGTGAAACCTGGCTCTATTTGGGCAACCTGTTTGGCAGTGGGTTTTCGCTGCAGATCGGCAGGCAAGATTTTCGGGAAAAGCGGGAATGGTGGTGGGACGAGGATTTGGATGCGGTGCGCCTGTACTTCAGCCGGCGACGGTTTTATGCGGAGCTGGCGGTGGCCAAAGAACTGGCAGGAGTCTCCACGCTGGACGGCGGCATCGATCCTGAACAGAGAGACATACTGCGCATCCTCGGTCGTCTTTCCTGGAGTTGGCGACCAAAACAGCGACTCGATTGGTTCTTTTTGCGCCACCACGATTTTTCCAACACGTACAAGATCGGAGAGCGGGTGGCCGAGGACCGGGAAGACCCCAGCGACGCCGATCTTTTCTGGGGCGGTTTGCGCTTTTCTGGCGACCTGGACCTGGGCCGGATCGGAGATGTTAGCTACTGGCTGGACGGCGCCGGCGTCGGTGGCCACGAAACCCTCTATGATTTCCAGGAAACCAGCCGCAGCGGTAATCGCGTCACTGCCAGGACCGTGCACACCGTTCTGGCCTGGGCGCTGGACAGCGGGGTTAGCTGGGAGAGCAAGTTGCCTCTTCGCCCCACGTTTACCTTCGGCTATGCGGTGGGTTCCGGCGACGACGACCCTGGCGACAAAACCGACGGAAATTTCCGGCAAACCGGTCTGCAAGACAACAACAATCGCTTCAATGGCGTCGACCGTTTTCGCTATTATGGCGAGCTTTTCCGTCCCGAACTCTCCAATTTGCGCATTTGGATGGGCGCGCTCGGATTTCGCTTCTGGCGCTCCAGCTCCATAGAATTCGTTTATCACAAGTACCAGCAGGTGCACGCGGCGCCTTTTTTGCGCAGTGCCCGCATCAAGGCAGACCCCGTCGGCACCAATTCGGACATCGGTGACGAGTGGGACGTGGTTCTGGGCCTGGAAGAATGGCAGCGCATCGAGTTGGAGATCGTGGGTGGGTTGTTTCGCTCCGGCAAGGCTTACGGGCCGTTAGCCGGTGAGCTGGCTTCCAACGTGGTTTTCAAGTTCAATTTTAATTTTTAATGCAGCTCATTGAGAAATCACTCCAAATCTTTTTGATCAGACACGGCCAGAGTGCGTGGAACGGCAAGAAGAGAATCACGGGTCAGCTCGACCCTCCGCTGTCTCCAAAGGGCGTTCAGCAGAGTCAGAATCTGGCCAGGGTCCTTGAGCACAAAACACTCTCAGCCATCTACACAAGTTCCTTGAGCAGAGCTGTTGAAACAGCCAGACCAACTGCGGACCAACACGGTTTGGCCATCCACAAAAGGGATGCGCTCATGGAACTTCACTTCGGCGTCTTGCAGGGAAAATTCCGCGACCATAGAGATCCTGAAACACAAGCTCTATGGAACAGAAGAAAAGAAAACATGATTGATTTCAGGGTTCCAGGGGGTGAGACCTACCGGGAACTGGAGCAAAGAGTGAAACCTTGCTTAAATCAAATCATTGCTCAGCACGAAGGTCGGGCCGTGCTTATCGTCGGCCATCGCAATACCAACCGCGTGATTTTGGCTGCTCTGATGGATTGGCCCCGAGAAGTCGCCATTGAATTGAATCTGCGCAGCAAGTATCTTTACGAGATCTCGTCAGGGAAGCAGCCACAGCTTAAAACCATCTGCATCGACGAAAAGCGCCTGGGTCGCGAGTACGCAGGTTTTAAGATGTAGCCGCAGCAAAGACTTTGTGCCAAAGCATCACATTTCAGTCATCCCGAAGTGTCCAAGCCTGCAACCTCCTGTGCCAATAGTATTCTTGGTTCTATGGTATGACGTCTCATTCCTCGCACAAAAGTGCAAAATGACTTGGAATGCGAGTTAACCGATCCAAACGGATTTGCCAGACTAAACATGTTTGAGGCAGTGACTCTGAACCAAATGGCTCATGAACCGTTTGATTTTCACAAGAAACAAATCCGTGTAAATCCGTTCGGTCCGCAAAATCCGTGTGCCATTCATTTGCGGCTGTGGCGCGGGCCAGGCATTAGAAGACAAACTCTGTACAAAGACGCCAAATCCTTCAGGGTAAGGGCCCCAAAATACAAAGCCACTGTCCAACACTCAGCGACTATTGCACATTCTTTTCTGCCTTTGCGGTTGAAAACACCCATTCAAACCGATATAAAGCCTAAATTTTCTTGTCTAGCCTCAAACAGCGTGTGCTGGTGACTAAAATTTCATCGCTTGTTTCGCAGGGAACTTTCTTCTACATTCCACGGAAAAAATCACTTGCAAACCCGCTACTTTCCCCTTACATTTGTCGAATAAATGCAAATACTTAAGATTGTACAACGGGAGGGACTTTCAATGAAGAGATTCATTAGCTTACTGATTTGCTGGAGTCTTGTGTTGGCCTTGGCACAGAATATGTTCGCAGGTGCCCCATTAAATGACCTCAACAACAAGCACTTCAGCCTTGGGGAAATGTTCCAACTGGAATTTGCTTCGGATCCACAAATCTCACCGGACGGGCAAAGAATCGTCTACGTGCGCAATTTCATGGACATCCTTAAAGACCGGCGGCGATCCAACCTTTGGATTATCAACTACGACGGCACCAACCATCGGCCTCTGACTTCAGGCAATGGCAACGACGTTTCGCCGCGCTGGTCGCCGGATGGCACGCGGCTGCTCTACGTTTCTCGCGCCGAGGGCTCCAGTCAGATTTATCTGCGTTGGATGGACACCGGGCAAACCGCTAAGCTCACCAATCTCACCGAATCGCCCGGCAGCATCACCTGGTCTCCAGACGGAAAATGGATCGCCTTTTCCATGTTCGTGAAAGAGCGTCCAAAACCTTTCGTGAAAATGCCGCCGAAACCCGAAGGCGCCAAATGGGCCAAGCCACCGAAGGTGATTACCACCTTGCTGTACCGGGCCGACGGCAGGGGCTATCTGAAACAAGGCCATACCCACCTGTTCGTCTTGCCCGTTGAAGGGGGCACGCCGCGCCAGGTCACTTCCGGGCCTTACAACCACAATGGGCCTCTTGCCTGGAGCGCCGACGGGCAGTCGATCATCTTTTCAGCGAACCGACACGAGGATTGGCAGTACGATCCTCTGAATTCAGAAATCTATGAGGTGTCGGTGGTGGACGGCTCCGTTAAGGCTTTAACCGACCGTCAAGGGCCGGACGCCAACCCGGCGCTGAGTCCTGACGGTCGTCAGATCGCCTACCTCGGGTTTGACGACAAGTACCAGGGCTATCAGATCACTCGGCTTTACGTGATGAATCGGGATGGCACCGGCAAGCGGCTGGTCACAGCCAGCTTCGATCGCGACGTGCGTCGTCCATGCTGGAGCCGGAACGGCAAGGGCTTGTATTTTCAGCTCGACGACAAAGGCAATACCAAAGTCGGCTATGTGACGCTCAGCGGCAAGGTTCAAACCCTGGCCAGCAATGTTGGCGGCACCTCTCTGGGACGGCCCTACGCCAGCGGCTCTTTCTCCGTTGCGTCTAATGGCCGCGTGGCCTTCACCCACACGCGTCCCGACCATCCAGCCGATGTGGCGGTCGCAAGAAAGGGCGTTGCCACGGCGAAGCGACTCACCCAACTTAACGAGGACCTTTTCGGTTACAAGAAATTGGGTTCGGTGGAAGAAATCTGGTATGAATCTTCTTATGACAGTCGCAAAATCCAGGGTTGGGTCGTCAAACCGCCCGAGTTTGACCCAAGCAAGAAATACCCGCTGATTCTGGAAATTCATGGCGGCCCCTTTGCCAATTACGGCGACCGTTTTGCGGCAGAGATTCAGCTCTACGCCGCGGCAGGTTACGTGGTTCTCTACACCAACCCGCGCGGCAGCACCAGCTACGGCGAAGCGTTCGGCAATCTGATTCACCACAACTACCCGGGCCAGGATTACGACGACCTCATGTCCGGCGTGGACGCGGTCCTGGAACGCGGCTATGTGGACCCAGCTAACTTGTTCGTTACCGGAGGTAGTGGCGGAGGCGTGCTTTCCAGTTGGATTGTGGGCAAGACTGACCGTTTCCGCGCAGCCGTTGTTGCCAAGCCAGTGATCAACTGGTACAGTTTCGTGCTGACTTCCGACGCCTACAACTTTTTCTACAAATACTGGTTCCCCGGATTTCCCTGGGAATACTCGGAACATTACCTGAAGCGCTCGTCCATCTCGCTGGTGGGGAATGTGAAAACGCCTACCATGTTGATGACCGGAGAAGTCGATTACCGCACCCCGATTTCCGAATCCGAGCAATTCTACCAGGCGCTCAAGCTGCGCAAGATTGACACCGCTCTGGTGCGCATCCCTGAGGCTTCCCACGGAATTGCCAGACGGCCCAGCTACTTGATTGCCAAGGTAGCTCATGTTTTGAAGTGGTTTGAAAAATATCGGACCAGCAAGAATTGAGGAGGCAAGTCGAATTTCGTCCTCGTTGTAACGGTTGGGGCTTTGGTTGGTGCTCTGGACGGCGGCGGCATTTTTTTCGTCCCGGAGGAACCCCACAAAACGAACATTTTTGTTGCCGCCATCATTAAGGGTTGTCTGGTTAGCCTGCTTACCGCGTTTTCGTTGCACGGTGAGGGTGCCTGGTGGCGAGGGAGTGCTGTACGGTGCTTTGTACGGTTTTTTGTTTGCTTCCGTGGTGTTTTTGTCCAAGGGAGGTACCTAGGGTCAGGGAGCACTTGTTGATTTTGCCGTACGGCCTGGTTTCCGGCGCTCTCATCGGTTTCCTGGCCTGGAGGTTGTTTTAGCAGCAGGCGAGTGCCAGTTTTTGTTGGACTTGCAAGAACTCTTCTGGCGCCTCAAGATAGGGACACTTTGGGCAGCGTCGCAAATTGCGTATTCGCATTTAATTGCTGCCTCAGGTAGGTTTCCAGAGCTTGCAGGGTGTGGGTGCTGTTGCGGTGCCCGTCGTGCAGTAGAACGATTTGTCCTTTTGGTCGAAGCTTTTGCAGGCGGCGGTGTATTTTAGCGGCCGTGCACGCGCCCTGGTAGTCGCGGGCCGACACGTTCCAGAGCACCAGTTGGTGGCCGGTAGATTTGAGCACTCTTAGCAAATTTCTTCCGAACCATCCGTGGGGTGGCCTGAACAGGTCCGGCTTCTGGCCGGTGATTTCCGCGAGAATGTTGTCGGTGCGTCTGATTTCGTGGGCAATGGTCTCGACCGGTTTTCCGAACAAGGTGGTGTGCGTGAAGGAATGATTGCCCACGGTGTGCCCCTGCTGTTGAATGCGCAGCACGATTTCCGGGTATTGCTCGGCTTTTTGCCCTATGAGAAAAAAGCTGGCACGGGCGTTGTACTCGTGCAGCAACCGCAGCAGCGCGGGCGTGACTTCCGGGTCGGGACCGTCGTCAAAGGTCAAATAGAGATTTTGATCGCGCAGGTGCCGCAGCACTCTTGGAAAGCGAGAGTGGTTTTTGAAATGCATTTTGTTAAAGCATCCTTTTCATTAAACACCCGTTCGACGTAACGCAAACGTCTCGTTTGCGCAAGCGTTGCCGACATTCAAAGCAACAAGTTTTTGTTGGGTTGTCAAACGGTAACCTTCTCCAAGAAGGTCACCGTTTAGTCCCGACCGGTTTTTGGTCGGGACGGATCGAAGCCCGTCACTTCTCGATACCGTCGCTTGAGAAGCAGCGACCTACTCGGGATGACTCGCACAGTGCCTTCAGGAAACGCTCTGTTGTACGTAACGCAATCGTCTCGATTGCGAGGGCATTTTTTTCAGGCAAAAGCACACAGAGAGTGCATTGCTCTTAAGAAACGCCTCGCTGTCCGTTATTGCACCCTCCAGTGTCATTCAGGAGGAATCTTGTTGGCTGGCTGCACAGTGCTGACCTGCAACAAGATGCCTCCTGCATGACAGGGATCCTTTGGCATTTCCGACGTTTAAAGCAATGCGGCCACACCGGATTGCGGAAGCTTTTAGGAAACGCTCCGGTGTTCGTTCCCACGCAGCGCATGGGAACGAGGGCGCGTCAGGCGGCATTCTAACATCCCCCTAATTTTTTCGCTGGACGTTTCAAAAACCGCCCTCCTGCAAAGGGGGATTCTTTGCAAGCACCGTACAATCAAATAGTTGTGCCAAGCATCCAAACAAACGTTCCTTGAGTTGGAGTGCAAGAATCGGCGTAGCCAGTTGCGCTTGTTTTGTGTCACAAGAATTACGACATAGAAATCAGAATTCTTATGATACCACATGTGACTATTTAGTCTTAGAGTAAGTGTAAGCGTTCAGCAAACTTCCGAAACCGAAACCCAACTCGACATGCCAACGGTGAGAATACTCATAGTCGACGATTCCAATGAGATTAGAAAGCGCCTGGTCAAATTGCTGGCAATCTTTAGCGAACGCCTGAGTGTTCGCCAGGCTGTAGATGCGGAGGCAGCGCTTTCCGAAGTCAAGCAATTTGACCCGGATGTCGTCATTTTGGACATCAAGTTATCCAAGGGAAGCGGCCTTGACGTCCTGAGCAAAATCAAGAAAGGGGCCGCCAAACGGTTGGTCATCATGCTGACAAACTATGCTTCCGAGCAGTTCAGAAATGAGTGCCTCAGCAAGGGGGCAGACTTCTTTTTCGACAAGTCCTCGGAATTCGAAAGAGTCGTTGACGTGATCAAAAACGTCATGTCCTGAATTTATTCTA
>JBHHYI010000047.1:0-25562 GCA_046757525.1 bacterium
TACGAAGAACTGCAAGACCGGATTGTCTCCAGCGTTAGAGTAACCGATGATGAAGTAAAAAGAGAATTTCTTAAACAAAACCAAAAGGTCACAGTTAATTACATCTTCTATGACCTTCAAAAGTATGCCAACCCGAAGCAAGAAATCACCGAGGACAGCATTGAGAATTACTACAAATCCCATTCCGATGAGTTCCAGGAAGAGGAAAAGCGAAAAATTCAATATGTGGTATTCCCAAAGACGGCCACGCCGCAAGACAGTGCGGCCAAATGGGAATTGGCGAGAAGCCTGGTTGAGCGGGCGAAAGAAGGCGAAGACTTTGCCGATCTCGCCGAAATCTACTCCGAAGACCCCGGCTCAAGAGATAAGGGTGGTGAACTGGGATTTTTTAGCCGTGGCTCCATGGTGAAGCCATTCGAAGAAGCGGCTTTTGCTGCCAAAGTGGGTGAGGTCGTTGGACCCGTGCAATCGAACTTTGGGTTGCATGTGATTAAAGTCGAAGACAAAAAGATTGAGAAGGGCCAGGAGCAGGTTAAAGCCAGCCATATCCTGATCAAATTTGGCGCTTCCAGAAACACCATCGAAAGAGCCAGAGATGATGCAAATTACTTCATAGAGGACGCCAAGGAGAAATCTTTTGAGCAGTTAGCACAAGAGAACAAGCTGCAAATTGACACCACCAACTTTTTCCCGAAAGGCAGCGGTTTTGTCCCTGGAATCGGTTTAAACAAGAAAGCCAGTAATTTCATTTTTAATAATGACGCTGGACGCATCGGCGACGTGGTAGAAACGCCGCAAGGATTTATCGTTTACAAGATTGCCGAAATCCAGAAACGCAGGACCAAGCCCCTGGAAACTGTGAAATCCATCATTCAGAATAAACTGCTGTTGCAAAAAAGGCTGGCCTTGGCGGCAGAGAAGGCGCAACAGGCGTACGACCAAATCCAAAACGGCCTCAGCTTCCGGGAAGCTGCCCGCTTAGACAGCTTGAAGGTCACAAAAACCGAGCCGTTCTCGAGAACGGACTTCGTGCCAAATGTGGGTCGGGACGCAGGTTTTATTGGCGCCGCGTTTTCACTCAACAACCCCAACGACGTAACCAAACCCGTCAAAGGCACTCGTGGCTACTATCTCATCCAATTGGTAGAGAAAACCGAAACCGATTCCACCGCCTTCGAAACCCAAAAAGCAAGCTTGGCCCAGCAATTACTGCAAAGAAAACGAACTCAGGTTTATGCCGCCTGGTATGAAGCTTTGAAGGCAAAAGCGGACATCAAAGACTATCGGGATCGATTTTTCTAAAAGGAGAGCTACAAAGGCAGGTCTTTCTTGTCAACGGCACAAAGCGCTCTGACTACCTCCGGATTGAATTGCGTGCCTGCATTTTCCTGCAAAATCCCTAACGCCGCCTCATAGTTTCTGCGCTTGCGGTACAGCCGGTCCGTCACGATGGTGTCAAAGGCATCGGCGGCGGCAATAATCGCTCCGGCCAAAGGAATTTCATCGGTCTTGAGACCACGCGGGTAGCCGCAACCGTTGTGCCATTCGTGGTGACTGTACACCGCCTCTACCACCGGAGACAACCTCTTGATGTGTTTCAAGATATCAAATCCCTTCTCGGGATGTGTTTTGATGATCTCGTATTCTTCCGGTGTCAATCTTCCCGCCTTGAGAAGAATGGAATCTCTTATCCCGATCTTACCGATGTCATGAAGATTGCCGGCTAACTCCAATTCGTCTAACTCATTCTCTGACAGACCTAATTGCTTGCCGATGGCCAGGGCAATTTGCGCCACCCGTTTGGAATGACCGTGGGTATAGGGGTCCCGCGCATCCAGAGTTTTGGCCAGCGATTTCATGGTTTCCAAAAACAAGATTTCCAGTTCCAAAACCAGATCCGCATTTCTCAAAGCGCCGGATGCCTGGGAGGCTAAAATCAAGGCGCTGTCCAAATCAGCCTCTGTAAACCTACTCTCACTCTTGTACAAACACAGAACATCCGTCACCTCTCCGTTGCTTTTGAGCGGAACGCCGATGGCATGACTGCACCAGTTCTCTTCCCCGATAGACCTGAAATCGGTCCAACCATGCACCCAATTGTCGACTGTGAGCGCGTCTTTCCTCTTGAAGACTTGGCCAGGCAATCCGTGGCTTGTGTCAAAATGGGTGATCTTGTCAGACAGCACGTCCAAATTGAGGTCGTAACGCAAATACACTTGCTTCGTTTCCGGGTCCAGTTGAAAAATGCCCGCCCTTTGCGCCCGAGTCTCTTTCACCGAAGATTTGAGCAGCAAAGTGTAAATCTTGGACGGATCGTGCAGAGAGCTAATCTCTTCACTGACCTCGAACAAGTTAACCAGTGTCTGCAGTCGAATGTTTTCGCTTAGTAGCTTCTTGCGTTCGAGGCCATTTCTCACAGCTAATTTTAGCTCATCTATATTGAACGGTTTTCGCACAAAATAGCTCGCTCCTTCTTTGACGGCTTCCACCGCCGTTTCTAAAGTTGCATAGCCAGTCATGATAACCACGGGTAGGTCCGGCGAAACGCATTTTAATTTCTTAACCAGTTCCAATCCGTTAATGTCCGGCATGACTATGTCGGTCACGACAAGGTTGAAAGAATCTTGTGAAACTTGCTGGAAGGCGTGTTGTGGATTTGTGGTAGTGGTCACGCGGTAACCACAGTTGCTCAGAATATCAAAGCACAGTTTGCAAATATACGTTTCATCATCAACAACTAAAACCCGCTCGCCCGATTCCTCAATGAATTCCCTTTTCAACATGCTTTTCTAATGGTAAGTAAACAAGAAACTCTGCGCCTTTGTCTTTTTCGCTCTTAACTTTCACACCGCCCCCATGAGCAACGGCAACCGCACGAACCGAGGGCAACCCCAGTCCGATACCACCGCCCATGAAGCCAAGTTTACTTGTGCTGTGATATTTGCTATTCTGGACCTCGTAGAATTTTTCGAAGATATTTCCGTGTTCCTTAGAATCAATCCCAATGCCATTATCTCTGACACTGATGATTCCGTAGTCCCCTTCTGTTTTGGTCGACAATTCAATACGTCCGCCGTCGGGAGTAAATTTAATGGCATTTTGTAGCAGTTCACCCACCACACCCTTAATCTGATTGCGATCAGCGATAACGGTCAGGCAGGCATCCGTCGTTAGCACCCTTAGTTCCTGATCGCGTTGCTTCGCAAATAGCTGATAATCCCGGACGAGCTGCTCAATCAATTCGTTGAGTTCAACGCGCTCGAATTGAAGATTCAGTTGGCCATTTTCCATCTGACCAAGATTGTGCATGTCTCTGACAATCCCTTCCAAATCCCTTACGGCGTCCAAAATGATTCGCATGCATTGCTGTTTCTCTTCTTTGGTGAGGTGTTTGTAAATCCCGTCATTCATGATGCCGATGTAGCCTTTCAGGTGGCTAACCGGAGTGCGGAGCTCATGGCTGGTTATGGCAATGAATTTGTTTTTCATGTCCTGAATATCGAGCAGCTTTTGATAGGCCAGACGCAATTCTTTGTTTTCCTGGCCCAACTGGATCTTTTCAAAACATTTTTCCGTCACGATGCGGATTTGAACCGGCTTGACCGGTTTCAATATGAAATCGTAGGCACCGTTTTTCATTGCGTTGATGGCGGTTTCGATGGTAGCATAACCGGTCATAATGACGACTTCTACAAAAGGATAATCCCGTTTAACGGTTTCAAGCAGTTCCAGGCCATCCATAATGGGCATTTTCAAGTCAGAAAACACCAGATCAACGCCACCTTTCTGGAGGTAATTAAGAGCCTGAATGCCATTTTCAGCCTCCAGGACGTTGCAACCGATTTTGCTTAAGCTTTTTGAACAAACATTTCTGACGATTTGCTCATCGTCAACTACCAAAACTCTCTTTGTTCTTTTCTGCATGGTTAATTCATCAACATTGAGCTTTATCGGGCGCATATCCGGTTTACAACTCGCTGCCGGAGCGGATGATTTGCTGTAACCTTTGAACCAGCTCTTCCAGTCTGATTGCTTGCTTTTTTATTTCCCCCACTTCCTCATACAACGGGTCATCCTGGTTCAGGTCCTCCTGAATCAACATACAATACCCGGTGATGCCTGTTAGCGGTTGGTTCATTTCATGGCTAATTGAAGCGGCCGACTCCAGAATAGATTGTAGCTGATCGCGTCGAGGCAGCTCTTTTTTATCTTTCATGACAGGTAGCTTCTTACAATAAACTGCAAACCATGTTGGAATTCAAATAGGCGTTAGACAACGTCGATTTATGGGGAAGAATTTGAACTACATGCTGCAGGAAAGATTTTTCCTGTCTGAAGTTCATGTTTTGACTTTGTTAAATCTCAGTGGAGTAATGATCAATTTTTTGCTTACTTGAGTTTATCGGCAAGAATTCCGCAGACTAAAACCTTCATTGGCAATTCAAGACCGCAAACGTTTCCTGATAAATACCAGTTGCCGCAGGGAAATATAAAGTTAAGTATAACCAAAATTCAGACAAAGTCAAGCTATTTTTTATGTTATTCGCAAAAATATTAGTATATCATGATTATTATGCGAACTTTTGCTGGTTGGATCGTCCCGGCGGTCGCGTCAAAGCGTCATGCTCCTGTATTCATCGTACAGTTTCAAAACCAGCGGGATGGCATTGCTGGTTTCCGTCCAGAGAATGCCTTCTGCTTTGTCGTTGGCAACCCACAAAGCAGCCCGCTTTTCGCCGCCTTCATAGGCAGCCAAACCACCCTCCAAATCGTAGGTTTCGATTAGGGCAGAAAGGTAACGAGTCCCGATTCTAATATTGTAGATGGGATTGAACAAGACTTCTTCCGGCGTGGTCCAGGTGATGTCCTCGTAGTTTGCAATCCACATGCCCGTGGTTGGCATGACCTGCATCAATCCCATGGCACCGGCATTGGACACCACAGCCGGGTCCCAGGAACGCCCACTTTCGTGTGTGATTGTAGCACAAATCAGATCCACGTCGAGATTGGTGTATTTTAAGCTCATTTTGTAAATCTCATCGGCGATTTCATACTTCTTGCTTGAAGGCAGATCGTGATTATACTGCCCAATTATTTTCATGATCTTCTGAATGGTGAATTGGCGAACACTGTCGACATTCATGGCCGCGCGAATATCCTGCAACGATTTCCTGAACTCATCGATTCTCCTGGAATCCGCCGGCGGAACGGCTGCAAAATACGTGATCGAATAAATGCCAACAATAATCACAGCAGCAATTAGGGCCACGACCACGATAGATCCAGATCGTTTTAACCAGGTCTCCCCCTTTGCAATATCTTTAGTCATTGCTCCCTCCATTCAAACAAGATGACCCTAAAATAAAAAACCGAGTCTGTAATCGAAATCAAGCCATCCCGAAGCACATGTACTCGGTTTTCAGTAACCGTTTAGTTTAGTAGATCAGCAAGAGACCGCTGCAGTCCTATTAATTTGGAACAGACATGTATTTCAATTTGCGCCAAAGAGTGGACTTGGAAATGCCCAATTTTTCTGCTGTCTTTTTCTTGTTACCATTCATCCTGTTGAGCGTATCCAGAATCACTTCGTTTTCTAAATCGGCCAACTTCCGCTCACTGGTCGGTAAGTACAGGCTGACATGCGTTTTCTGAATTTTTTTCGGCAAGAGTTCCGGAACAATTTCGTCGCTGTTCGCCAGGGCAACGGTGCTTTCAATCACATTGGCCAGTTCCCTGATATTTCCCGGCCAATCATAATTCAACAGCATGGCCAGTGCCTTCTTGGAAATTCTCAACCTCGCACCAGCGTGGTTGCTAAAAGTCTCGAGAAAGTGGTCAATCAAAATCGGTATGTCACCCTTGCGATGTCGCAGAGGTGGCACCGTAATCGGAATAACGTTCAACCGGTAATACAAATCTTCTCTGAATTTGCCTTTATCGATTTCCTGTTCCAGGTTTTTATTGGTGGCGGAGATCAACCGTACGTCTACTTTTCTGTTCGCATTTTCTCCTACTCTGCGCAGTTCGTTATATTGTAGGAACCGCAGGAGCTTCACCTGCGTTGACAGCGAAGTGTCGCCGATTTCGTCCAAAAAAACCGTGCCACCATCGCCTTCTTCAAACAGACCCTTCTTGGCGCTCTCCGCACCTGTGTAAGCCCCTTTGGCATGACCAAAAAGCTCGCTCTCTTGCAGATTCTCAGGAATGGCGCCGCTGTGAATGGCTACGAATGGGCCATGCTTTCTGCTGCTTAGCGCATGAATGGCCTGCGCTAAGAGCTCCTTGCCAGTGCCGCTTTCGCCGAGTAAAAGCACTGTGCTGTGGGTTGCCGCCACGCGTTTCACCTTGGCTAAGATGTTCAGGAGCTCTTCAGACTCACCAACGATGGCGTCGAATTCCGGGTACTTTCTGATTTCGTGCTTCAGAGCGACACGAGCTCTGCGATTGCTGCGTGTCTGGGCAAATTTGCCCAGCAATTGCAATAATTCTTCTACTGGAAACGGTTTGGTGATGTACTCGCAGGCACCCGACTTGATGGCCTCAACACCTTTCTGGATGGTGCCGAACGCCGTCATCATGATCACTTCAGTGGCTGGCCATGTCTCTTTAATCTGACGCAAAAGAGTCATCCCGTCGATGGGGGACATCTTGTAATCGGTCAGCACCAAATCAAAATAGTTCCGTTGTAAACTGTCCAATGCTTTCCGCCCATTTTCTACGGCCTCCACCTGGAAACCCGATTTTTTTAACAACATGCTTAAAGAATTGCGGACATTATCTCTATCCTCAACGAGCAAGATCGACAAGTCTGCCATTTTCCCCATTAAAGTTCCCCTTGACAATTTTGATATCTATTCGTAAAAGAAACAATTAGTCAAAACTTACCAAATTCCCGCGAGTAAAGCAAGACCAAAATAATCCCAACAGGTTAAATGGATGCCTTGAGATGCTGCTCTACTCCCTGAATTCCCGATTGCACCACTTTTCTTAGGCTGGTGCTGATCGCTCTAACAATCTCCAACGGATCCTTTTGGGCGGCTTTGGTTTTCTGCGTATATTCTTGCTCCCACACGATGGAATGGGTGCTCGCGCTTTTGAGCTGCAAGTCTAAAGTCACGATGCCGTACCAGGCAACCGCTTCATCCCATTCCTCAAAGGCCCTGATTCTTCCACTCAAGACATAATCCACTTTGAACGAAGAAGGCGTGCGAACCACTCTCTGGAAAAGACCAGAAGCCTGGAATTGTTTCAAGATTTTTTCCGTGACGATTCTTCTCGGAGGTGCGATCCAGCGACGATAATTGTAGAACTGAACTTCATAGGGCGAGTTGCGGTAGACGAGGCGGTCTCCCTGGTAGAGTACGTCCGCATCGAATTGGGTCACGCCCAGAGTGACCGGGAGAGCGGCATCTCCCACCTTAGAGTTTTGTACCTCATAATCGATGCGATAGTAGAAGGTTTGAGGAACCCCGCCGCATGCCGCAAAAAGCAAAGCGGCCACCGACAGGCAAGTATTCAAAACATTTTTTTTCATAGAGGTTTCCTTAATGTCAAGATCGATTTCCAACGGCTAAGGCAACTTCCTTTTTGGTGGGGCATCCTTTCTTATAAGCATCCACGGCCGTTCTTTCACGATGCGTGTGAACTCCGCCAGGTTTTGAGAAGCAAATTGAAAATTCTCCATCATTTCCAGAAAACTCATGCTGTTAGCGCTGACCATCGACTGAAGATCGTTCAAAGTCGTATGGAGCTCCGAGATTATTTCGGTGGTTTCTTTGGCCGTTTTTTGCAGGTTTACCAGCGTTTCGTCGAAATTATCTTTGTTGTTTTCCATTATTGTATCGACCTCTTTGCTCAAATCCAGCAACTGTGCGCTAAGTTCTTCTAAATTTGAGACCACGTTCAGGAAGTGAGCTTGCCCCTCACCAATCAATTGGTCCATATTCGCCATCATGGACGCCAGGTGGGCCTGATTGTCTTCATTGAACAATTCGGTGACGCGGTCCAACAAGACTTGCAATTGTGCATTTAAATCTCCCAGCGGTTCGGCCATTTGCGAAAGGCTCAACACCTCCTTGCTCTCAAGAATTTCCCCGGAGGGGAGAAGCTCAGCCCGGGGCGAACCGGTCGAAATCTCGACGTGAGGGTCAGCCATGATTCCAATGGAGGTGATAAAGGCCTTGGAGTCGACTTTGACCGGCGTTTTTACGTCGATTTTTAACCTGACCCCGATTCTATTGGTTCCATTGTTGGGGAAAGCGATGTCCACTACGGTTCCTACGTCCATACCGCCGTATTTTACTAAAGAGCCTTTTTTGATGCCCCCAACATATCCTAAATAGGTCTGATATTCCTTGGTTTCGCCGCCAATTCTGGATCCAAAAATGACAAATAGGAACAAGAGCAGCGTGGCCAGGCTAATTAGGATCATCAAACCAGCTTTTATTTCATTTGCCTTAAACTCCATGGATTCTCCTTGCTGAATTAAGAAGCACTGGTGATAGAGGCTAAATATCGTTCGCGGTCGATCTCTTCGCGGTCCGGCTGACGGCTTAGGAACTGCTGCACCACGGGATCCGGATTGTTCTGGAGCTCCTCGCGCGTCCCAATCGCGATGATCTTCCCGTCATGCATCATGGCGATTCTGTCTGCAATGATAAAAACCGAGGCCATCTCGTGGGTAACCACAACGATGGTCATTCGGAATGCTTTCTTCAGCTTCAGAATCAGATCGTCAATGCCGGCGGCTACTACCGGGTCCAAACCGGCAGAAGGTTCGTCGCAGAACAAAATCTCCGGGTCCATGGCGATCGCGCGGGCTAAACCGGCTCTCTTCTTCATGCCACCGGAAAGCTGAGCCGGTTTGAAGTTGCTGAAGCCCGAGAGCCCCACCAACTCCAACTTGATCTTAGTCATGATTTGGATCGTGCTTTCTTCTAATTTCGTGTGTTCTCTCAAAGGCAACGCGACATTATCGCCCACGGTCATGGAATTGAACAGGGCAGCGGACTGAAACAACATGCCGGTCTTCTTCAAAATCTCCACTTTTTCATCTTCATCCATCCGGGTAATGTCCTTGCCTTTGATTAGAATCTCACCTTCTGTTGGCGTGGCCAGACCGATCACATGGCGCAACAAGGTACTCTTGCCACAGCCGGACCTCCCCAGAATCGCCAGGGATTCCCCCTTGTAAACGTCTAAATCGATCCCGTTCAATATTTTCCGGGACCCAAAAAAAGTAACCAGGTTTCGCACCCGGATAATCGGTTCAGCCATTGGTCAAAAGGTTGAGTAGAATAATGCCGTAAACAAAACGTCCGCGGCGATGATCAGAAAGATTGAAGCCACTACCGACCGCGTCGTCGATTTGCCAACGCCTTCCGCACCCCCGTGCACGAGAAAGCCCTCGTAGCATCCTATGTTGGCTATAATTAGCGCGAAAAAGACACTCTTGGTCAAGCCACTGAAAAGATCCCTGAAGAACAGGGCCGAGATGGTCTGGTCCAGGTAGCGGACGCTGGAAATGTTCAGAGTCACCATGGCAATCATATACCCGCCCAGGATGCCCACCAAATCCGCAATGATGGTCAGGCATGGCAACATGATCAGCATGGCCAAGGTTCTGGGCACGGCCAGGAATCGAATGGGATTGAGCCCCATCGTCTTCAAGGCGTCGATTTCTTCCGAAACCTGCATGGTTCCGATTTCAGCAGTGATTGCAGAACCGCTGCGCCCGGTGATTACAATAGCCGTCAGCAGCGGTGACAGCTCGCGAATGATCGACACCAGCACTAAATCGGCCACGTAAATGGTGGCGCCAAATTGCTGCAACTGGTAGGCAGACTGCATGGCGATAATCAGTCCTACAAAGAACGCGATGAGGCAAACGATGGGGATGGAATCGACGCCGATCTTGACCATCTGCTCCGCAGTCGCTTTAAGACTAAAACCTTTCTTCTTAAATGGCGCAACAAATGTCCAATACAGAGTTTCGCCGATCAGTTTGGCAAAACGGTCTACATGACCAAGGACTTCAAACGCAAATCGGCCGATGTTGCCTGCTAATTTGATCAACATTTCCAAGATTCAGTCATCCCCCCTCAGCGTCTTCCACAGTGGAATAGATGTCAAAAACCTTGTCTAATCGGCTGAGTTCAAATACGTCGCGCACCGCATCGCGCAAATGGGCCAACTTAAACCTCCCTTCGTACTTGCCGGTTTGCTGCAATCCCTCCACCAGCGTAGCCACGCCTGAACTATCCATGTAGCTCACCTTGCTCAAATCTACGATGATCACATCTGTCTTATCCGCGGTGAGTTTGAGCACGGCCTCGCGCACCTCCGGGGACGAATAGAGGTCCACCTCACCTTCTATTCTTACCAGCGCCCCATAATCCTTTTCGATCACATCTATTTCCATTACTTCTCCTTATGCTCCTTGGTTTCTGGTAAATACTTCGCCAGCGTCAATTGATTGCCATCCTTCAGAGTGTCATCATACACGACAACGTCCATGTTGCTTTTGATTAAATGGACGCCCAGGCCTCCGGGCCTGACATCCTCCAATTCCCTTGATTTTATTTTTTTGAGGTCAGCCTTTTCGCCAAAGTCCCGCAAAACGATTTCCAGGCGATCTTCGAGGATGCGACAGGTGACGACAATAAGCTTGTCGGTTTGCCCTTTGTAAGTATGCTTGATGATGTTGGAAGCTGCCTCATCCACGGACAAAGTCACCGCATTGCGGGCTTCTTCCGGGAACCCGCATATATCGCACAAATGGTTTATGCCACACCGCACGATTTTCAGCAATCTTGGGTCACTGGGAACTCTTATTTCTACCACTTCCACGGCAACAACTCCTCATCATCCCAAGTATTTCAAATTAATTGGAACCTCTCCAACGAAGATTTTACCCCCACTTTAAGCCAACGATTGTAATATCATCATGCTGAGGAGAACCCGCAGAAAACCTGTGAATTTCCTGCATGAGCGCGTCAACCATCGCCTCCACTGATTTCTTAGCCGGCGTCAGGAATTCCAAAACACGCTCCAGAGAATAGGGCTGGCCCGTTTTGTTTTTTGCCTCGATGACGCCATCCGTAATCATGATGATGCGATCGCCTTTTTTCAATCGAACCTCGCTTTGTCCATAAGAAAAACCAGACACGATGCCCAACGGGACCCCCTTACTGTGATTGAGCAATTCGACTTTGTTGTCCAGTGGGCTAACCCGGATAAAGGGGATGTGACCTGCGTTCGCAAAGGCAAATCTCCCCTCAGAGGCGTTGAGCACTCCGTATTGAAATGTCACAAACATTCCCTGCCGGCTGCGTTCGGACAAGGTGTTGTTCAAGATTTCCATGACCTGTGCGGGGTCCTGGTAGACCTGAGTGTACAATCTGAAATCGCTGACCAACCGGGCCATGAAAAGAGCCGCAGGGATGCCTTTGCCGGAAACGTCACCGACTGTTACGCCGAGGGTGTCCTTGTCGAATTCGATAAAGTCGTAGAAATCGCCACCCACCGCAGTGGCCGGAGTGGTTTGAGCAGCCACTTCGAATTGTTGGTCCTCAGAGCTGGGAAAGTTTTCCGGCATGAAACTCTGCTGAATGACCTTGGCGGCCTGCAACTGCTGTTCCAGTTTCTGCTTTTCTAATTCTAAATGGTACATGCGTGCATTTTCAATGGCCAGCGCCACCTGCCGACAGAAGGTGGAAAAAAGCTTCAGATCGTCTTCATCAAAGGCTTTACCGTCCACGCGGTTGATAACCTCGGCCACGCCAATCAGCTTCTCCTTGACGATCAACGGCGCAGCCAGGATGGTGCGGGTCTGAAACCCTGTTGAGCGGTCAATTCTTGACGAAAAGCGCGGATCCTTGCTCACGTCGGGCACAATCAGCGGGCTGCCATGCTCTGCCACCCACCCGGCAATGCCCTCGCCGATCTTGAGATGCATCTTCTTTTTCACCTGCTCACCCACCTCGCCAAGTGCCCAGGCGCACTCCAGCGTGTCGTCTTTGGTTTTCAGCATCACAGAACTTGCCTCTGCCTTCATTACACTTTGCGCCTTTTCCATGACCAACCCAATCAGGCTATCGAGATCATTGGTAGAATTGATGATTATACTCACTTCAATTAGGCTGGAAAGATCCTCCACTTTGGCACGCAAGTAACCTATTTCCTCTTGCCAGGCCAAACTTTCGGCCACGCCCCTTTGATCGTTTGTAGTTCTCCGTTGCTGTGCCATGTTATTGTTTGCTAACATTTTTAAAGTTTAGAATAAACAAAAAGATAAAATAAAAGCACTTCAAAAGCAAGAAAAAAAAGGAAATGCCAATATTTCTTAATTGTAATAAAATTCAAGAATTAGGTAGATTTTGATCCAGAAAAACAAAGACCACTGTCCAATTTCCGCACACATGTTCCATTCGGACACAGATGTGTTATTGCGCTCCCACAAGAAAAATTAGCTTAACACTATTACAACCAATATCTTACCTTAATGCACGTCACAAGCTTCAATATGGCACACTAATTGCCTTAAATAAAATCGGAAAGATAGAAGATGATCTCTCTTTTTGGTCCATCCACTACGACATTCGAATAGAATGAAACGCACTACGCTATGTCACTCTCGCACGTTTCAGGTGGGGCAACCTTCCTAACGATTTCGGATGTCGAAGTCAGCCATGACTGACGTAGCGCTGACAAGTATTATGAAGCTCCATTCAAGCAGACGGTGAATGCTTCGGTAACGGAAATTGGTGCGTTTGGGAAAGCAGTCAGGATGAGGCGAAACTTAACAGAGCTTATCTGCGGAAAGTCATAATATTTTACTTGAGTTGTCACCCTCACACAGATGCCAAAACTGATCATAAAAAGAGAGGATATTCTCATCCGAAAGCTGTTAATACCCGCCCAAATAGCTGCGTGCACAATTGGTTCAGACCAGGGCAATGACATCATCATCGAAGATGAGAGCATCTCCATGTTCCATTTTCAACTTGAAAAAGAAGACGAGAAGTATTTCCTACGCGACTTGCTGAGCCACTCCGGAACCTACTTGAACGGCAAGAAAATCAAAGACAGAACCCCATTGCGAAACTTCGACGAAATCAGCGTCGGCAATCATACGATTGTTTTTGAACATTTGGAAACAGAACCGGGCCCCCGGCATCTCATGGACAATTATGAACTGGACGATAAGTTCATCAGTCAAAACATAGAGGACAAGATTGCCAATGTGCCCTCTCTGACCAACTTGAACGCGTTCCTGAACCAGGAAAGCGGTCCCTCCCTCAATAACGAACACGACAAGCCCGACAACGCCGAGGATTTGAACGGCGAATCCTTGCTCGAGATGTCTGTGCAACCACCGCCATTCTCGCAAGACGCGGTCCTTGCCATTCCGTCAAATGCGACCCGCCCAGAAAGCGAAAACCTGCCTGAATTGTTTGTTGACGAACCTCCAGAATTGTTAGTCGACGAACCTCCCGACTTATTAGTTGAGGAGCCACCTGAATCGTCGGCTGAGGATTCTCCTGAAGTGTTGGCTGAGGATCCTCCTGAATTGTTGGTCGAGGAACCTCCAAAGAAAATCGATTTAACCTACTACCTGCTGGGAATATACGGCCCCTATCGCGGGCGCAAATTCAGGCTCAAAAAAAACGTCACCCGGATCGGCCGTGACCGCAAGCGTAGCGACATCCTCATCCGCAAGGATGCCAAAGGCAATACCGACTATGCGGTGTCTCGAAACCACGCAATCGTTAAGCGTAAAGGCAACGAATTTTACATCTTGGACAAGAAAAGCAGAGGGGGGACCTTTGTCAACAACAAAAGAGTCGAGAAGTATGATGAAATCTTGCTTTCCCCTGGAGATGAAATCGAGATCACCAGGGGACGACGCAGCCACATTTTTAGACTGATCGAGCAAGGCAATTGGGACGCTTCACCACCACGCAAGGCGGGCCCCTGGTATGTCCGTCACCCCAGGGCTTTTGTCAACATCCTTTCCCTGGTATTGCTTTTTTGGGCAGCCTTCTTTCTGTTTCACTTTTTGCAAAAAAGAGCGTCCGCAGCAAAAACAGTAAATCTCCGCGTGGTCGACGAAGGGCTCTGGTACAAAGATGAACTTTCATCGGGAATCAACAAATCTCCAGCCTTCGATGCCAATTCCGGACACAGCCTGGCTGACATCAACGATGATCACTACCTCGACGTGGTTTTTGTCGATAAGGATGATTACATCAAAATCATAGATGGCAAGACCCGAGATCTGTTTTTGTTTAAGAGCGCCTACCAGGCGTCTCCAGACATCCCCATCACCCTGGTAGATTTGAACAGCAATGGCAAGCCGGATATTCTGGTGGTGACAAAAGAGTTGCGTTTGCAAGCGATTGAAGGCAATACGGGAATAGAATTGTGGAGGAGTCCCATCCTTGCAAGTCCACTCACCGGCCCTCCGGTGGTTGCAGACCTCAACGGCGACCGCTTGCAAGACGTGGCCATTGCGTCGCGGACGTTTCTGTACGTCGGATATGGCGGGCTGCGAAGAATGAGGTGGACGAAAATCAACTGCGGTGTCGCTCTTTCGTCCATGGTTTCTGCTGTGGATCTCACCGGGTCTGGTAGGGCCAAGCTGATCGTCGGCACGCTTACCGGCAATCTATTGATTGTTGACGGCGTACAGAAGAGAATCATTCAAAACTTGAACCTGCGCGATCGTTTGAATACGGAGTTGGCAATCCGGCCAGGGAGGCAGGCGGTTTACGCCTCGGTAGCAGTTGGCGACCTCCAGGGCGACCGCATTCCAGACTTTGTGGTTGAGACCCTGGACGGCCATTTAGTCGCTATTGACAGCAGACGCTTGACTCCTATTTGGAAAGACGAAATCGGAGCGATTTCGGAGTTAGGCCTTAGCCCTTGCCAGAATCTCTCCCTGGGGGACTTAGATGGCGACGAAAATGCAGATGTGGTCGTACTGACCCGAGACGGCCTCCTGCGTGCCTGGAAGGGCGCTGGCCAAAATGGCCACAAAAAAATCCTTTGGGAACAATTTAACTCGGAGGCAGCGCCCTTCACCGGCCCTCCCATTTTGGCTGACCTGGACTTCAATGGCACCGCCGATGTGCTTACCTATGATCAGCAGGGGGTCCTCTACCTCTTCGAGGGCGCTGACGGCCGCTTGCTCTGGCAGAGTCACACAAATCCGGCCCCGGTCAAGGGGTTGCCACTCATAGGAGATGTGGACAGGGACGGCCATCTGGACTTGCTGGCGTTGCGAGATGACGGCAATTATTACCGGTACGCTACCAACCGCGTGATGGCCAAAAGTGGCGTGGTTTGGGGGCAACTCGCCGGGAACGCCGCACATTCGGGCCTTTCCCCTTACGTGCAACCAGTCGAATCGAGCTATTACGTCTACATGACCATTGCGGCCTTTTTGTTCATCGCTGCGTTTGCAATAAATATTGGGTACAGAAAAAACACCAGGAGCGTTCTTTACCTCTAAACAAGGTCGTGCTGCCTTGAGTTTCGCTTCCAGCGCGGCGCAACAGAATCGGCGCTTCTCCTCAACAGAGGTTTTATAGGGTTGTAAAACCAAACTCTACTCAAGCTTTCAATGGCAAAATCTACAAAAGTCCAAATTAGAACGGCTGTTGCAACCGATGTCGGCAATCTAAGAAAAGTCAACGAGGACAGCCACTTTGTCGCTCAGGACGGAAATCTTGTGATCGTTTGCGACGGAATGGGGGGACACGTAGCCGGCGGGTTCTCCAGCAAACTGGCAATCGAAACCATGAAAGACGTTTTCCAAAATCTTGAACAGGAACACGTCGACCGGGTTACCGCAGACATGGACGAAAGTTTCGGCCCGACGATCCGCCGACTCGTAGCAGCCGTCCGGATCGCCAACAGAAGAATCTTCAAAATTGCCATAAGAATTCCCACCCTTCGAGGCATGGGCACCACCATGGTAGCGCTGTCGTTTGACAAAAACTTCGCGCACATGGTTCATGTTGGGGACAGCCGCATTTTCAGGGCGCGCAAGGGAAAGCTCGATCAACTTACTGAAGATCATTCTTTGTTGAATGAGCTCATCCAGGACAAGGAGCTCAAACCCGAGGAAATCACGGTTTTTATGCACAAAAACATCATTACTCGGGCTCTGGGCACCAGCTTAAATGTCAAAATCGATCTCTGTTCTGAAAAATACAAGAAAGACGATCTCTACATTCTAAGCACCGATGGCCTGCACAATGCCTTGGCTACCGGCGAGCTCCAGGCAATCAGCGAGGATGACGCCGTGACGCTGGAAGAAAAAGCAGAGGCGCTGATCGAAGTAGCCAAGAAAAGAGACGGCAGCGACAACATGACCATCGCCCTGGCACACGTGCTGCAAAACAGCAAACGGACCCAGGCAAAGAGTGTGGCGGCAACCATCCCGGAAGAAAAAAGCAATGTCTCGGCCAAAGAAGACAAGCTCATTCACAAGAGGTACAACGACGCCCACCTGACCCTTAGCAAAAGGAACCACACGAACAAACGATTCTTTGTGGTTGCGGGCTTTGTACTCCTGGCCGCCATATTTGGGTACGGGTTTGGGCATTATTCGCAGCAGGAGAAAACCAATTATGTCAGCGATTCCCTACCCTACATTTCTGTGAAAAGAAACGCGGAATTGAAAGGCAACCGCGCTTTCGGGGATGCCTGGGGCACGAAAACGGAGCGACCGTCCCGAGCCAACGTGCAAAAAGACGCGGTCATGGCCATCCTTCTGTTCAACAGCCTGGAGGATTTTGAGCAGGCGGTAGTAAACAGCCACGAAATCGTTTACGACTGGTGGTACCCCTATCTGTACCAACGTGGCGATTCCCAGGTCAAAAAGTTTTCATTCACCTTGTTGGACTCCTCCAACAAGGAACTTCGACGGACCGAGCAGATTCTTTTGCCACCATTGCTGACAGAATAAATAATGAGCCTAACATTTCTCACTTTACCTGCGGTCACAAAGAGTCTACCGCAACTGTCATTCAGTAGGAATCTTTTTGATTTTCAGCAAAGACGCTGCTCGACACTCATTTCTTAAAATTAAAAAGATTCTTCCAGAATTACAGGTAAGGTCTTGTTAATATGATAGTTTTATCCTCTTGTCGAAGTGAGAAATGCTAGTACTGAGCCTTTTTCTTGCGGCGCTATTTGCACCCAAGCGCCACTCAATTCAGTGCCTTTGCAGGTAGTATTGCTAATGAGGCATTGGGCCGAAAAGGTCAATTTTTCTAATTTGCAGAGATGAAACCCGGGGATATTAAATGGAGGTTCTGAAGGTTCTCAATAACAGGTACCAACTTCTGTCCATCCTAAAAAGCGGCGGGTTCGGCACCATTTACAAAGGCTACGACACGATTTTAGGAAAGAACATCGCCGTCAAAGAAATCAATCCTAATTTCTTAAAGGAAGCCTTCTATATCGATCTTTTTCTGCGTGAAGCCAAGCAGGCGGCCAAAATGAATCACCAGAACATCGTTCACATCTACGATTTGGTCGAGACCGCCAAGCAGCAGTTTTATATCGTCATGGAGTTGATCGACGGACTGGATTTGAGCAGAATTTTGGCCGAATGCAAAAGAAGGGGACAAACTTTTCCGGAGCATCTGGCCGTTTACACCATCGCCGAGGTTTGCAAGGCCCTGGACTATGCGCACAATTGCCACACATCAGAATCCGACGACGCAAGCAACCTGGTGCACCAGGATATTTCGCCCAGCAATATCATGGTGTCGAAAAACGGAATCGTCAAGCTAATAGATTTTGGCCTCGCTGGCATTCAAAAGCTGTCCACGGCCGGCAAGCCCAAATTCACCTTGCAGGGGAAAATCAATTACATGTCCCCGGAACAGGCCGCCGGTGACGCCCCGCTTGACAAAAAATCCGACCTCTTCTCTTTGGGCCTGGTTTTATATGAAGCCTTGAAGGGCAAGAGGTTTTTTCAAAGCCAAGACAACCAGCAAATCATCGAGGCGCTGCGCAACGGCAAACTAAAAATGAAAGACCTGAGCAGTCTGCCAAAAGCGCTGCAGCGAATCCTACAAAAGGCCCTGGAAAAAGAGCGCGAGCAAAGATACCAAAACGCGAATCAGTTTTACATCGACCTGATGACCTATTTGATCACCACCAAAGACATCTCCGACATCGATGCCGAGTTAGCGGACTTCATGGTCAAGTTGATGACAGCGCGAAATCGGGCACGACCCAGACCGGACAAGATGAAAAAGCCCGCCGCTGCAAAACTGACAACCCTGGCGGATTTGCCAGAGAATTTCTCGCAGGCTCAACAACCAGGCAAACCAGGGCCAACACCACGGCTGAACCTATCGGAGAGCAAAATCAGCGCAGACGAAGAGATCAGAATCATCAGACCGCTCAAGCCGAAAACAAACAACAACAATACCGGCGTACCGGCTGGTAAATCAGAAAAAGCAGGAGCAGAGATCGATTTTCACAGCCAGGAACTCAAGTTAGACAGTGAAGACAATGGCAGCTTTAAACAGGAAATCGTCATCGGAGAGCCTGAGACCGAAAGCGATGACCTGCTGGCTGACGCAGGAGACCTGCTCATCCGTTTTGACGGGCAGGCACCGGAGTCCGACGACGAAACGCTGCTCCAGAACTCGACCGCGCCGTCTGCACAGGAATCGCCCCCCCCCACCTTTGAAGACGAAGTTACGGAGTATTTTGATGTTGAAGATGAAATCAAGACCGTCATCGATGTAGACAGGCTCATCACGCGTGAGAGAAATCCCCTTTTGGCGCGCACGCCGGTGGTTTTGGCGGCTTTGCTGCTCACCTTCTTCGCATTAGACTTTGCCTTTCACTGGACCAAAGTTGGCACCGCCGTGTATGACTACGTATTTCCTCCGGCAATCCGGATTCATTCAGTTCCTGCTGGAGCCAAGGTCTTTTTGAACAACAAACCCCTGCCGGGCGTCACCCCGCTATCCGTGGACAAAATCTCACCTGGCGTCTATGAGCTAAAACTCACCGTCGCTGGCTTTGCCCCCATCGTAAAATCGATTCAAGTGTTCAGCAAAGGAGACGTTGCGGTGAAAGGGAATGAACACCGGCGTGGCAACCAGCCCTATCTCTTCAAGTTCAAGACTACTTTGCAATTGGACTCGGAGCCGTCTGGCGCTGAAGTCTATTTGAATGACATCAAATACGGCAAGACCACCCCGTGTGCCGTGACCTGGGAGGTGGGTGAACCATGCCAAATCGAAATGAAAAAGTCGGGTTTCGCCAATTTGACCGGGTACACCTTGAATACGGAACATTCTTTGGACGATGCCGAAGACAGACGTCTCTGGAAATTAGACATTTTGAAGGAACCGTACACCAGTTTTAAGGTGACCGGATACTTCGGGAAACTCATCGCGATCGATTCAAACCCGTCAAAAGCAGCCCTTTACCTGGACGACAATCCCAAACCGGTGGGCCTTACCGGCATGGATGGCAAGATATTCTTCACGGCAGCCAAGCATCGCATCACCCTGAAGAAAAGAGGTTACAATGCCACTGTACTCAAGCTGGCGGTGGATGAAACCACGCCGCTGGAAATCTTCGCCACCCTGACCAGACCCGTGCAGTTCTACGCCTACGACGCATCCAGGCCAAAGGGCAAGGATATCGGAGCCAAGGTCGTCCAACTGATTAGAAAGAATCGAACCTTCCAGCGCAAGGATCGCACCCCTTGCCGACTCAACTTGCAACCTTATGCTTACACAGCCATCATTTCGAAAGAAGGGTTCAAAGATGCGAAAGTACAAATCGCACCCGGCGACAAAGTGGTCATCGCCAAACTGGAGCCGATGACCGGTGAGGTTGCCATCGCGGTCCTGGACGAAAAAACGGGCGAACCGATTAGCGACGTGAAGATTAAGATCAGGTCTTTGGATTCGCCCAATAGCAAAGAAAGCCTGTTTAGCGTCTCGGATGAAGAAGGCACCAGCAGCGGCAAGCTATCGCCAGGGTTGTACCTTTTTAGCACAGAAAAAAGCGGTTACCAGTACCAGGAAAAATCTCTAATGGTGCAATCCGCAAATCTGAACCTGATCGAGTTTAGTTTGTCGAAACCTTAGAAGGGGGACCTAAATGCCAAAACTGATTCTCAAGAAAAAAGCGGAAGTCATCGGTGAATTTGTATTGGACGGAACCAAGACGGTCTACACCGTGGGTGCAGATGACAGCAACGACTTTGTCATTGTCGACAAAAAAGTGTCTATTCGGCATCTGCGCATCGGCCAGGCCGGCGGGAACTTTTACATTGAAGACCTTAAGAGCGCTTTTGGCACCTACTTAAACGGACGACCTTTGCTCAAACGCGCCCAGATTGTACAGGGCGACGAAGTAGCCATCGGCGATCATACCTTGCTGTTTGAAAACCATGCCCGGGCCAAAGCAAAAACCGCGAAGAAGAAAACAGATCATTTCAGCCCGTTAGATGAAGTGGTAATGCAAGATTCACAGCACGCCTCTCATAGTTTTTCAAATAGCATGGCCGCGAGTCCTGACTGGCCATTGGCGAAGTCGGTGGTCCCAGAGGGTAGTGTAGAAGCGGAGCCCAACCTGCTGTTCGACGCACCCGGCGATGAGCTGGAGATGCTGGAAAAGGAAGTGACCGATGCGGCCGAAACGACCTCCTATTACTTGTTGGCGATTTATGGCCCGTACTTAGGCAAGAAGTTCGCCTTGAAACTCGGCAGCACTCGCATCGGCCGTGACACCAAACTCAACGACATAGTCATTAGAGAAGATGACAAGAGAAACCTGGATCCCAGCATTTCGCGCCGGCACGCAACGGTGAGTTACCACGACGGCGTTTTTTTTGTTTCTGACAAAAGAAGCAAAACCCGGACTTTTGTCAATGGCCACAAATTGGGCCAGGATGAAAAGATACCGTTGGAAGTCGGGGACGAAATCGAGATTGTCAGCGACCGGAGGAGCACCATATTGCGCCTGGCTACCGAGCATCTTCAGGATTTCGCCCCTCCCAAACGCGCCGGCACCTGGAGGATTCGCAAAGGGCGCACCGTGGGTCTGGTGGCTTCCATTGCGCTCAGCCTGGCAGCCCTGTTGGCGGTCGTCCTGGCTACCAAATCCCGTCTCAACATTACCGACCGTCCAAATCCGCTGAGGCTGACTGAGGAACTCTGGTATGCCAACAATTCGGTTGAGACTGAACATTCAGCCGCTGAATTGACTTCAAGCTTTACCAATCAATTTGCGCTGGCGCGCCTTGCACGCGATGGCGAGGTCGGTTTGGTCTTTGCAGACGATGCTGCCCACCTGTTGGCGCTTTCAGGGGTCAGCAAGCGGATTTTGTGGAAAAACGCGGAGTTTCAAGTTGACCGGGAGATTCCCTTGCTCCTGGAGGACATGAATCAAGACCACATCGCCGATGTCCTTGCCGTAGGCGACGATGCCCGGCTGCGCGCCCTGGACGGTGGCAACGGCGCTGAGATCTGGATCAGTCCAATATTGGGCGAGGCTATTTCCGGCGCGCCTGTGGTCATCGATCTGAATGGGGACCGGCTCAAAGATGTCTTGATTTGCACAGAAGATGGACAAATCCACCTGGGCTACGCCGGGGGCCCTGCCATGAACTGGGAAACGATTGAAACCGATTTTACGATTAAGTCGACGCCCTCGGCCCTGGATTGGGATGGCAACGGCAGCGGCGATGTGTTCATAGGTACGGAAGAAGGCAAGGTGCTGATCGTTAATGGCAACGACGGCGAAGTGATTATGATTTTCGATTTCAACGAAGCTGTCAGCAAAGCGGTCGGTACCTACAGCGCTGCAAATCAAATCAGGAGTCCGGTGGCGCTGGCCCATCTAAACAGCGAGGGCAAGGCTGACTTGTTGGTGAGCTCTACCAATGGAAACATCTTGGCCATGGAAGGCAAAACCATGACCCGACTCTGGCATGAAAGTTCCGAAAACTGGCCGCCTAACCAATCGGCAGCCCTGGGGGATTTAGACGGAGACGGTTTGGACGATGTCGTCTTAGTAGCTGACCGAAACATCCGTGCGCTCAAAGGTACCGGTGACGAAGGGAAACAAAGCATCGTTTTGTGGGTATTTGCAAACGAGAACAGCGATCGTTTCGTCACACCTGCGGCGTTGGCTGACATCAACAAAGACAAGTCCAACGATGTAATCTTGGGCACCAGCGCCGGTGACGTCATTATTTTCGATGGCAAAAATGGCGGAATTCTTGGAAAAATCAGCAACGCCTCCCTCCCACCAACGTCCCCCATCCTGATTGGCGATCTCCCCAAAGCTGGCTCCACCGGCATCCTGTTGAAGCGCGCAGACGGCGGCATTTACCGAATCGCTTCAAATTGTAAAGTCCCCAAAGGCGCCATCATTTGGGGACAAAGATTTGCCAACGCCCGACATACGGGCAAAGCCGATTTTCAGTTGCCGACGCCGACAGCCGACAATTTCACCATTGTGATCTCAGGGCTGATTATCATCGGCACAATCGTTTCAAATGGCGCCGCCAAAAAAAGAAGACAACGGAAGATCAACAAGAACAAGCAATTCTGACATTCATGCGAGCCTGGTAGAAACCAAACTATGAACCGATTTTGTTCGACCGTCCGGGGCAATCTATGGGCTTTGCTCTTTTTCCTGGCGGCTGCCAGTGTCTTTCCCGGCAACATCCTGTCGCAGGAGAGCGCAGGGGCCTGGTTTAATACCGGTTTGAAGGCCAAAAACCTCGAGGACAAAATCCAGGCCTTTGAAAACGCCGTCCGCTTAGACCCGGATTACGTTGAAGCCTACTATTATCTGGGGCTTGCTTATGAAAAGAAAGGCCTCAACCAGAAGGCGAAAACTGCCCTGAACAAGGCTTACTTTAAGAACCCCTACGCATTGAGCAATGAAATAAAGACCAGAATTCTGTTCGAGCTCGGCAACATTCACGCTGCCCTTGCAGAAAAAAAGGAAGCCAAAGACGCCTACCTGGGCGCCAAACGGCTGTCAAAAGACCCATTCCTCAAGGGTCGCATCGACTATGCTTTGGGTAAACTCTACCTCGAGGACGGCGACTTCCACAACGCCCTGGATGCCTTAAATGAGGGCAAAACCTTTTTGCCTCAAAACAGCGACTTGTTCGACAAATTGATTTCTGAGGCGCACAGCAAGAAATCCGTGGAAGAGAAGTACCTTTTAGCCCTGCGCAAAATGGATTCCGGTCGTTTCAACGAAACCATTCAGCTCTTGCATGAAGTCATTCAAATCGACCCAAATTACAAAGAGGCCAGCACTCGATTGCGCGAAGCGGAGGATGCCCTGAACCGAGACACGGTGAATAAGAAGCTGAACGCCTGGTACCAACAAGCCCAAATTAGGGTGAGGAACGGCCGGCCCGCCGAGGCCATGAGCCTGTTGCAGAAAATCGTTGCCGTCGATCCGGACTTCAAGGACGCAGCGGCACAATTGCAGCGCCTGCAAAAAAGGCTGGCGGAAAAGTCCCAAACAACGGCAAGCAAACAACCTCGAATTCAACAGTTCTATGAGCTGGGGTTAAAGGCTTTTCAGAGGCAAGAATGGAGCCGCGCCATGGCCCAATTCAAAAAAGTTCAGAGCCTGAATGGCAGCTACAAAGACGTGGCCACCCTTCTGCAACAGGCCCGGGCGGCCTACCGGGAAAACGTACAACGACAACAGGTCTTGCGACAAGAAGCAGAGAAGAAACGGCAGCTTTATGAACAAGGCATGACCTACAAAACCGCCGGGAATTGGCACCAGGCATTATCGACTTTCAAAAAGCTGCAGAAAATTGATCCGAATTACCCCGACCTGTCTGCGCAAATCAAGTCTGTTCAGACCGCGTTGCAGCAAGCTCAGGAGCGCAAACCGGACATCGAAACGTTGTACCAGCAGGGAAGCTCCTCCTTGCAAAACGGCGATTGGCTGCAGGCCATGATCGCATTCGAAAAAGTGAAGGTTCTAAACCCTGCGTACAAAGATGTGGACAACAAACTTGCGGACGCTCAATTTAATTTCGAGAGAAGCCACGCGGTTGAACAACAAGAAGTCGTCGAGGACACGCCTCATTATCTGCTCATTCTAGGCTACGCCCTTTCCTCTTTGATCCTCCCAATCTTCGGGGTCCTGACCTTCTCTCCGGCAACCCGAGCCCGTTTATATTTGCTCCAGGGCAAATACGAAAACGCGGCAAGAATCTATGAAAAAATGCTGCTAAGACATCCCGGAAAGATCAAATTGTACCCCGTGCTGGCCAACATCTATCTGCTCGAAAATCGGCGAGACGAGAAGGCCCTCAAAGTATTCGAAATGGTCCTGAGATTGAACCTGACCACCCAGCAGCAGCGCGAGATCAACACGATCATGGCCAATCACTACCTAACCCAGGGCCGCACCGACGACGATGCCATCAAGATCATGGAAAGAGAGTTGGATTTGAATAGGAGGCAGGTGTGACTAAGATTTAAGTGCGTAATGAAAGAGACGGTCCAAGCCCAAATCGCCTCAAATATTGCAAATCTTCAAATTCTTCTTGATTTTTAAATCTATTCGAATATATTGTCAAATAAGGTGAAACATTAGTTCTTAGATTCTTATACGTCTCCCGCCTGAACCTTTAGAGGTTCCTTATGGTCCTCTCGAATCTTGCAAGAAACTCATGCCAATACGCCGAAGAGCGAAGGGTGGAACGCTCTCTCTCAGGGAATGTTAACTCCATTGTAAGGCAAACTTCATGTTTGCGTTCATCAAATCCCTGATTTCTTGCAATTAGAACTATCCGCAGGGTAGTCGGTAGCTTCTATGAGAATCGGCTATTCTTATCGTAGAATGCCCGCCACTGCTTTGTGTGCAAAAAAATTAAGGAGGTTACCATGAATACGAATAAGTATTTCCTCATGCCTCTTTTGCTTTTTCTAATCGACCTCTCTGTACCTGCCTTTTCCCAGTTATCCCAGGAATTGACGCCACGTTACGAATCCATTCTTGAACTTAAAGGAGAAGAAAAATACACGTTGGCCATTGCCAGATGCAAAGAACTTGTCTCCGATTATCCCCTTTATTCAAAGGCCTATAAGCAATTGGTCGAGCTTTCTAAGCTCCAAAATTCCCTCACCTTGACTCAAACATACCTTAAAGATTTAGAAACCGAGCAAGCCGACAATCCTTATATTGATTATAGTCTTGGCCTTATCTTGGAAGATAGAGAAGAATATGAAAAAGCTTTAAAGAATTTCCAGAAATGTATCACGTTGGTCCCAAATTTTGCCGACGCCTATTCTGATTATGCATTTGTTTGCAAGAAGCTGAACAGGACAAAAGCCGCACTCGATTTTTTGCGTGAAAAATCAAAGCAAAAGGCCAAGAGTTACGGCCTCGCCTACGGATTGGGCTATCTATATTTCACACAATATCAGTGGGACGGAGCATTGAATCACACAGCTCAGGCACTACTTTTAAGACCAGATTTTTGGCAAGCATACCAATTGAAATATAGGATTTATGAT
>JBHHYI010000048.1:0-25422 GCA_046757525.1 bacterium
AAACAACGCCTTAATCTTCTAACTTCAACACCAGCCGTTTGTTGATTCGCCCCTTGCTTTTGTAGTCGACGACTTTGAGCGGGCCGACTTCTCGGGTGTTGGCCACGTGGGTGCCGCCGTCCGCCTGCAGGTCCAGGCCAACGATTTCCACCACGCGAACCTGCTGGATTTGCGGCGGGAGCAGATTGATCTTGGTGCGAATGAGGTCTGGAATTTGAAACGCTTCCTCCCGGGGCAGAATGTTGACGCGCAAATCTCTGGCCGCGGCTACTTCTGCGTTGATTTTTGCTTCAATCTCCCGCACCAGCTCTTTTTGCATGCGCTCGAACTCGAAGTCCAGGCGACCTTTGCCGGGCTCCATGTTGCCGCCGGTGACCTGGGCTTTGTAGTCGCGCCAGATGACCCCACAGAGAATGTGCAAGGCTGTGTGGGTGCGCATCAAGCGGTGGCGGCGCGGCCAGTCGATGGCGCCCTGCACGGCAGCACCGATCTGGGGCCGCGTTTCCTCGGCCTGCAAGTGGACGATTTGGCCCTCCACCTGCTTCAAGCCGGTGACCTGGTAATACGCACCGTCGCCGGTTTTTAGGCTGCCGCAATCAGAGGGCTGGCCGCCGCCACCAGGGTAAAAGGCCGTCCGGTCCAGCACCACCCCCAGGTCGGTGACCGCGATTACGCTGGCCTCGAATTCTCGTAAGTAACTGTCAGTCTGGTAAAGCAAGGCCGTCATTGCTTTCTTCCTTTCTTAGATTTGTCTCCGCAGCAAAATGTCGCTTCCGAGTGTTCTAATCGGGAATCGTGTGCGTCATCTGCCAGTGGATTCCCGCTTAATTCATGCGGCACTGACAGAACTAAGGATGCTGTTTTCGAGCGTTTTGCAACAGAATCGAATTGCTTAATGTCTTTACTAAAGGTCAAGTAGTCCCAAGATCATTGCAATTGGCAGACGAGAAAATGTTTTTCGAAGACCGAGCCGATTAACAACTTTTGTTCGAAGACCGTGCCAACGCTGGATCCGGATATCTTGTTGCCTGAATCAAGGAAGACTTTCTGGATTTGAAACTCGTGATCTCCGCTCAGCTCGACTTTGAGAACCTGAGAGGGCGATTTTTGTTGCGGATCTTTGGCATGTTTCACAAATGTGAGCAGCTTGGGATGCGCCGCAACCCACAGGTTGCCGGCCCGGTCGATTTCAATATTGTCCACACCCGTATTCAGAGGGATGTCGTATTTCCAGGCAAGTTTGCCGGAGTTTTCGTTTCTCGAATAAGCCCTGATTTTGCCTGACGTCGTGGCAGCCACAAAAACCGTTTTGCCATCTGAACTCACGTTGATTCCGTTGGCATACGAAATTCCACGGGCGGCGATTTTGAAAGCACTCCCATCGTAGTAGAGCACATTCGCTTTCGCCAGCCGCAAGTATTCCTCCAGCTTTCTGCCCAATCTGGAACGGTAACCGTGGTCGTTGGTGACATAAAAGCTCCGTGGACCTACTGCGGCAACATCGTTGGGGCTGTGCAGAAGCTCTCCCGCAATAGATTCTCTATGGATGAGCTGGTCATCGACATAATCAAAAATTTCGATGAAGTGCATGCCCTGGTGTGTGTGGTTGACTACAAAAAGTCTTGCCTGTCCGTTTTCTCCCAAGTACAGACTAATGCCGTGGGGATGAAAGTCCTTCGGAAAATGCTGGGTCAAATTGCTTAAAGTCGGATTTTCCGAGGTGAGATCGTACGCATAAATTGCGCCCTGGGTTTTTTCTCCCCGCAATGTCGCACGCCGATCGTCGCACGAAATGAAGGCCACGCCACTCTGCGGGTGAATCGTGATGTCCTCAGCCCCGACGACGCCGGTCACCTTTTGGCAGGCTCCGGGCCCGTACGCCCGTATGTGCTTGAACTGGCCAGCATCTTGCAAAAGGTCCAGGAGGAAACCGGCAATGGCGATCGCAACGATGATTGAAGCAATGAGAGCTTTTTTCATAAGTGGTTCTTTCGTTATTTAAAGCGGTTTTTGAAACAAGAAATTTTTTGTCGCATCGTGTGGCCCTCTATTGAAAGTATGGCCTCAGAGTTCAGAGGGCTGGGCCATGCCAATGATAAACCTTGGCACTCCAACCTAATGAGTTTGACAGTGGTTGCTGCGTTATTTAGATCTCAACTCAGCCGCTTAATCAACTTCTTCAAGCGCTGACCGTAGCTGAAATGCTCGACTTCGAGATAGTGGCGAGTGGAATCGAGGTAACGGATGCCGCCACCGAGATGCGGTGGTCTGCCGGTTTTCATTTGACGAAAAGCCGCGGCCTTGCGTGGTCGATGCTCCTGAGCGCGGATGAATTTGGCGATCAATTGCGTCTGGTAGTCTACCAGCCACCACTGGCCGCTATCGGGCTGGATCAAACCAGCGACAAAGAGATTGTCGTACTCCGGGTGAAAAATGTTCAAATACAATTCTGGACGGCCGTTTTGCCAGTTAAGGTATTTTTTGTCGATGAAGGGGAAGGCGATTTTGAACCCGGTGGCGTAGACGATGACGTCGATCCGTTCTTCACTGCCATCTTTGAAAAGCACACGATCACCGCGCAACTCCTGCACATCAGGCTTGGGGATAATGTCGCCATGACCAAGATAATAGAATATCTGCGAGTTGACAATGGGGTGCGTTTCAAACAACTTATGATCGGGTTTGGGCAGCCCAAATTTTTGCGGTGTTCCATGGAGCAATTTCAGGATGAGACTATTGATGAAACGTCTAACCGGCAAGGGGGTGCGCAAGCGCAGCGAAACTTCCCCAACTTGATCGGCGGGCTTGCCGAAGAGGTATTTGGGGATATAGTGGTAACCACGCCGCACGCTGTGAAAAGTACGGGCCGCATTCTGTGCAGACTCCACGGCGATGTCACAGCCCGAATTGCCGGCCCCGACCACCAGAACCCGTTTGTCCCGCAGCACGTCAGCGGTCTTGTACTCTTTGGAATGCAGGACTTTGCCATTGAATGCGCCCGGGAAATCGGGAAATTTTGGCTGCCAGAGATGGCCGGTCGCCACGATGACACCCTTGTAGCTGCGCGTTTCGCCATTGGCTAAGCTCACGGCCCACCGTTCACCATCTGGCGCAACCTTCTGCACCGGGCGGTTGAATTCGATGGCCTCATAAAGGCCAAAATGGCGCGCATAGGCCCGCATGTAATCCAGAACCTGCGTGTGGTGCGGATAATCGGGATAGTCGTCGGGCATGGGGAAGTCGGTGAATTCCGTGAGCGGCTTAGACGAGATGAGGTGCGTGGATTTGTAGACGCTGCTGTCTGGACTGCTGTAATCCCAAATGCCACCTACCTCGGCGTGCTTTTCAAGAACATCGAAGGCAATATTGTTCTGTTTCAAATTCTTGGCGGCAGCCAGCCCGGAAGAGCCAGCCCCAACGACGCAGTATTTGTTTGAGCAATCTGTCATCTTCCTCCCCATGACAACGCTGCTTAGGACTCCAATTCTTTTTCAGCTACAAGCCAGCCTCTGGAGGCTTTGGCCTTACGTGCCAGCCAACGCGAGAATTTTGGCAACAGGGCTGGCATGATAGACACCACCCATCGAACACGGTTAGGAACATAAACCTCAGCGGCATTGGTCGTTATGGCGCGGTGCACGGCGCGTGCCACATCTTCAGGCTGAACCATGGGCGTAAGCAAGGTGTAGGAAACGCCACGGGTCATGCGGGTGTTGGCCATGCTGGGACAAAGCCAACTCACGCCCACTGCGGTGTCCTGCAACTCGAATCTCAGAGCCGAACTGAACCCCACGACCCCGTGTTTTGCAGCCGCGTAAACAGCCACACCTTCGGTGCCGAATTTGCCGGAGATGCTCGCGATATTCACGATGTGAGCGGTTTTTCGCTTCAGCAAGATTGGCAACGCGGCATGGGTGAGCAGGATGAGCCCGGTGAGATTGACGTCGATGGTCTTGCGCCAGACCGAAAAATCCCGCTCCACGAATGGCCCGCTTGGCAGTACGCCAGCATTATTCACCAACACATCGAAGCCGCCATTTTTCTGTTTGATTTCAGCCACCAGCGCACGACAGGCGCTCTCATTGCTGATGTCGCAAGCATAGCCGTAAAAATTGCGCCCTTCTTCCGTGACGGCTTTGTTGATGTCGCGCAAATCCTCCAGCCGCAAATCTACCCCGATGATGTCGGCACCGGCTTTGGCCAGCACCATCGCTGTCGCCTGTCCAATTCCGCGGGCCGCGCCCGTAATCAAAACGGTTTTATCTTGTATTTGCAAAATGCTAAACTCTTTTTGATGAGTGCGGTCAGTTTATCAGTCTGATGGTGAACGGGTAGCTGTAAGACTCGCCGTTATTCACTTTGACGGCTGCCACGATGACCAGGACGATTTGCGCGATCAGCAAGCCAAACAGAAGGGGGAGTCCGATCAGCACAATGCTTAGGATCGCCGCGGCAAAAACGTAGATGGTGATGGAAATTTGAAAATTCAAAGCTTCCTTGCCCTGTTCATCGACCAGAGGCAGCTCGTCCTTCTTGATAAGCCAGATGGCGAGTGGTCCCAGAATATTTCCCAAAGGCACGATGTAACCGGCTAATCCGGCCAGGTGGCACAACATAGCCCAATTGCGCGCTTGTTGCTCCTCGGTTTGACTCATAGTTTTTCCTCCTCGTATTATGTTTGTATTGCCTGAACCCTGCAGGACCGTCAGCTTTGAATTTCCTTGCCACAGTGAGGACAATGTTTTCCGTGATGTCTGTCGCGCTTTTCGATTTCTTCGCTAAAGCCGGAGGCCAGGATGCCGGCAGGCAACGCAAAAATGCCAATGCCCAAAATCGCGATGACCGCTCCGAGCAACTTGCCAAAAGGCGTGATCGGATAGACATCACCATAGCCAACGGTGGTCAAGGTCGCCACACCCCACCACATGGAGGCCGGGATGCTGGAAAAGACTTCCGGCTGGGCCTGACTCTCGATAAAGTACATCATGCTCGAAGCAAAGATCAATAGGATGAACACGGCAAACACGGTGATGACCAGCTCCTCTTTCTTCTTGCGAAAAACGTTGCCCAGGGTTTTCATGGACTCCGAATATCTGGCCAATTTGAACATGCGAAACAAGCGAAACAGCCGCAGCGCACGTAAGAATCTTAAGTCCAAGGTGATGAACATGGGCAAATAGAACGGCAGAATCGCCATGAGATCGATCACGATGATGGGCTGCACCACAAAACGCACCCGGCCACGGATGGGATGGCTAAACTCCTTTTGGGAAGTACAGGTCCACAGCCTCAGGAGATATTCGATCGTAAATACGATGACGGAAAACGCGTCAAAGCCCGAAAAAAAATGGCCAAATTTGACGTCGAGAGATTTGACGGTTTCCAGGATAACCCCTAAGATATTTAAAATGATCAGGGTTATGATGAAAATGTCAAAGGTTCGGCTGGGCAGATCCTCCGACGAAGCTATGTCGAGAATTTCGTAAATACGCCTGTTTACTTTTGACACTTTCTACCGGTATCTTTAATGTTCGTTCTGTATTAGCGCCTCTGTGGTTAAAGTCTATCGTATTACGTCTCACTTCTTGCACCAATGTGTGGTCATTCATTGGCGCCGCCTGGATTCGACGGTGCGCCTTCCCACAGTTTGATGAATTCCAGGGCCTTCTCAGAGGTGTGCAAAAAGGCAAATCGCGCCACCTGTCGGCCAACCTCCTTCACCCGATTTTCTAAATTGCTGTCTTTGATCTCTCCAGATGCGTCAAACACTTTCCAGGCTTCCGGAATTGAGGCTTGCTCCGGAATGACCCAGGCGTGCAGGGTTCGACCGATGCTGCGCAGTCCGTTTAAGGCATTGATCGCGCCCAACCGGCCGCCGGCCACGCCGACCAGGCCGAGCATCTTGCCTTCAAATTCATCGAATCCCATGAGGTCCAGCGCGTTTTTCAGCACTCCACTGTAGCCGCCGTGGTATTCGGGGGTTGCCAGAATGATTCCCTGCGCCGCCTGTACCTGGCCCCGCAGGTTAAGGACATCTGCCGGATAAGCGTTTTCATCTTCTTTGCCGTCACAAAAGACCAGTTCGTAATCGCGCAGATCCAGAAATTGGGTTTCAGCCCCGACCTCCCGGGCGCCTTGCAAAGCGATGGTAAGCGCTTTGCGGGTAAAGCTGCCCTTGCGCAGGCTGCCACAAATGCCCACCACGGTGATTGGGTTGTGTTGGTCTTGTAGATCCATGGTTATTCTCTCTCCTTTCAACCTCTTCTTGGAATAGAAACCACAAATTCACTGTCGGTTTCTCCCCAATTTCAATTCTCTTGTTCAGTTCACTGACATTCATTTGATCTGCAGTTGTTAAGTGAGCGTCTATTGAAAACGGCGATCATGGTGCCCAAAAATTAATCATTTGCAACTACAATATCAAGGGAATTTCATCTGTTGAAATAGCTGCAAATTAATGCAAGCATTTGTTGAGCTCTGTTTGAAGAAGCTCCCAGGCCTGCTTTACGTGTCGTTCCTCGGTGCGCAAATTTCCGATGGCCATTCGTAACACATATTTCTGATTTAGCCTGGTGTGCGACAAAAACACCTGGCGCGTACCGTTTACCCGGTTCAATAACTGTTCGTTTAAATCATTCAAGTGCGCTTCCTGGAGCACGTGCTGTGGATGAGCGCGGAAGCAAACAGTGCTGAAAGGAACAGGCGCCAGGCGTTCAAAATCGGCGTGCGCATCGACCCAGCCGGCAAACTGTTGCGCGAGACGAATGGATTCCTGGATGCGCGCTGCCATGCCTTGCTGGCCGAAATAGCGCAGCACAAACCAGAGCTTCAAAGCGCGAAAGCGGCGTCCAAGCTGAATGCCGTAGTCCATGTAGTTCTCTACTTCGCGGTCCTCGGGGGTGCGCAGATATTCCGGCACCAGACTGAATGCGCGGCGCAGAATCGCTGGCTTGCGCGTGTAAAAGGCGCTCAAATCCACCGGCACAAATAGCCACTTGTGCGGATTGACGACGATGGAATCGGCCCGTTCGCAGCCATTGAGTACGGAGCGCATTTCAGGCACGACGGCCGCAGAGCCTCCATAGGCGGCGTCCACGTGCAGCCACAGGTTTTCCCGCGCGCAGATGGCAGCAATCTCCGCAACCGGATCGATGCTCGTGGTCGAGGTGGTGCCCACGGTTGCCACCACACAAAACGGCCGCCACCCTTGCCGCCGATCTTCGTCGATGGCTTGCGTCAGGGCATGCGGGATCATTCGGAAAGCCTCATCCACGGGAATCTTGCGGACGCCAGCCCTGCCCAATCCCAGGGTAATGGCCGCTTTTTCAATGGAAGAATGCGCCTGTTCGGAGGTGTAAAGGCGCAAACGTGGTACTTCCGGACGGCCTGCCAGGCCCTGTTTCCGAATGTCGAGGTCGCTCAGTTGTTCGCGGGCGGCGGCGATGGCGTGCATGGAGCTGATAGAAGCGGTGTCGTAAATGATGCCCCAGAATCCTTCGGGCAAGCCGAGCATTTGCCGCAGCCAATCCAGGGCCACCTGTTCCAGTTCGGTGGCGGCCGGGCACGATTTCCACAACATGCCATTGACGTTGAACGCGGCACTGAGTAGTTCGCCGAGAATACCCGGCCCGCTGCCCGTGATTGAAAAATAGGCGAAGAAGGACGGATGGTTCCAGTGGGTCATGCCAGGCATGATTATTCGATCGATGTCATCCAAAATCTTTGCCATGGCTTCTCCGGATTGCGGCGGTTTTTTGGGCAGCGAGCTACGAATCTCGCCCGGGCTTGTCGCGGGTAATACCGGCTGCTGTTCGATATTCGTGAAAAATTCGGCGATCCAATCGACAAGGCGGTGGCCTGATGTCCTAAAGTCTTCCGGAGACATATCCCCAAATCTGGTGATGTGTGTTTTGTTTTCTACAGGCATGAGTGTTTCCTTTCAACATTTGTACAGCAGATTTGAGTAAGAGAATTGCTTGTGAGAGGAAGGATGATAGGTCATTTTTTCTTATCCTTGCGCTGAGCTACATAATCATCGAGGGACTGATAATCGCCACTGCGATAAGCCTCTCTGGCGTCTGCAATCTGCTGGCTAATCTCAGGGTCCTGTTCAAGTTGTTCTTCCTCGTATTGACCCAATTGCTTTTCTATAACCTCCCATATTAGTCGTTTTTCTTTCGCACTTAGATTTTTTACTGACTCAATCAATGATTCAAAAGGAATAGAAATTTGTACATTTGTTGAGCTCATTTTAAACACCATTGCTTGAGTTTTGACGCATCAATTCTCAAATAAACCAAATATTGAAGAGAAGATTACTTAATTCTTTTATAAATTTCAAGATATTCTTGCTCCACCTTATTCGGTTTTCTTGCCATAACGCTTACTTTCGTGAAACATAAGGTATTGCGTTAAATCTGCCAGGTGTAGAACGCCTCTTTATCTCGCCACATCTAAACGATAAAAACTATTGAATAATATCGTGATCATGATAAATTAGCAGTGTGAAGAAACAAGAATTATTGAAAAAACTTCTGTCCGGTTCAAAGAACATGCACATGGAGGCTGAAAAATGAAAGACTATCATATTAATGTATTTTATAGTGAGGAAGACGAAGGATATGTTGCCGACATCCCGGACTTAAAGCATTGTTCCGCCTTTGGGGACTCTCCGGAGGCAGCGTTGAAAGAGGTTTTGAAGGCAAAGGAAGCCTGGCTTGCAGCAGCACGTTCCAGCAAAAAGCCCATACCCGAACCACGCTACCGACCTCTGATTTATCAAGTTGCGTGAGTTGGTTTATTGCAGAAAGGAGCAGCCTGTAAGACACTATCTCCCAAACAAACCGGCAACGTCCACGGTGAGTTGCGGCACGTAGGTGATCAGTAAAACCCAAATCGCGAAGATAGCCAGGAAGGGAAGTACGGTGCGCCAGATTTCCAGGAGGGGACGTTCAAAGCGCAGGGAGGCGAGGAAGAGATTCATGCCCACCGGCGGGGTAAGGTAGCCCAACTCCAGATTGGCCAGAAAGATGACGCCGAGATGCGCCGCATCCACGCCGAAGGCCAAACCAATGGGCACGATCAACGGCACCACCACGACGATGGCGGAGAAGATGTCCATCAGGGCGCCGACCAGTAGGAGAATGCCATTGAGGGCCAGCAAGAAAAGCAGTTTTGAATGGATGACGGTCAGCACCCACTCCGTTGCTTTCAGAGGAACCTGAGCATCGACCAGGTAGGAGACCAGCCCCAAGGCGAGCCCCAGGACCGCCAGCAAAGCGCCGATCAAGACGGCGGATTCGACCATGGCTTTCGGTAGGCCGCGGCGGAAATCCAGCTCTCGGTGAAAGAGCGTCTCTAAGAGAATAGACCACAAAGCGGTCAGGGCGGCGGTTTCCACCAGCGTCAAGATGCCGCCAAAGAGGCCGACGAGCACCATGGCTGGTAGGATAAGATCCCCCTTGGCGGCCCAGGTGGCACTGAGCGCTTCTTTGATGTCGAAGGCAGGACGGTCCTCTTTGTGCCTGCGACTATTGAACAAACTAAAGCCCGCCAGCATGATCACCAGCAACAACCCTGGCACGAATGCCGCGAGGAAGAGGCGGTCGATGGCCACATGAGCGTAAACGCCGTACAGAATAACCGGCAAGCTGGGCGGGAAAAGCAATCCCACCGAACCCGAAGCCGTCAGCAAGCCCGTACTAAAGCCTTTGTTCAAGCGGGCTGACAACAACACCGGCAAAAACAAGCCGCCCAAAGCCAGAATGGTGACGCCGGAAGCCCCGGTAATGGCCGTAAACAGGGCGCAGCCGCTCACCGTTGAAATCGCTGCGCCGCCAGGCAACCAGCCTGTCCAGGCGTTAAGCAGGCGCACCAGCCGTTTTGGCGCGCCGCCGGCCGCCAGGATGGTTCCAGCCAGGGCAAACAGAGGCAGACTGGGCAATACGGGTTGGGTAACCAGGCGGTAGGTTTCAGCCGGCAAAGCTGCAATGGGAATGTCGGCAGAGTAGAAAAGCAGAAGTCCGGCGCCTCCGAGCACGGCGTAAAGGGGCATGCCCAGCAAGGCTAAGAAGGCCATGAGAAGCAAACCGGGAATGGTCAACAGGTTCCGGGCGCTGTCCGGAACCAGGGACAAGGCCGGACCCAAAAGCAAGCCCAGGATTAGAATCAGTCCTCTTTGGCGCCAACTGCTGGCGCTCTTCAGAAGCGTGCCTGCCGCCATGAACGCAAACGCCACAGGCATGGCGGTCTGCGCCAACCACACAGGGAACCAGCCGCCTAACGACTCAGGGCTTTCAAGTTGGAAATGTACCAGGATGCCAGAGGCCCAGGTCAGGCAAAGCAAAATGCCTACCGCACCGGCACCCGTCAGGAAGCGCAGAGCGTTGGTCAACCGCTTGTTGTTTAGAAAACTCGTAGTGGCAAAGGCTAAATGACGTCCTTGCATGGTTGCCAGGAAGGCGCCGAGAAGTCCGAGCCAGAGGGTAAGGTGCTGCACCCAGCCAGCAGCACCCGGGATGCCGATGCCGGTAAACCTGCGGGCAAACACTTCGAACAATGGAATCAGCACCAGGAGGACTAACCCCAACACCACGAGGAGGGAAGGCGCGTCCAGTGCAGCCTGCTCCCGGTGAGTGGGGCCGACTTCCACTTCAGGCCGGGTGACCACCAAAACATTATTGCCCATTGGCAAAGCTCTCGTCCTTGGCTGCCCTCAAAGCATCGTCAAACCAGTCGGCTGGAATGATAGGACCGCGAATTTTTGGGTAGGCCGACCGCATTACAGAGCGCCATTCTTGGATCTGTTCTTCAGTGGGCTTGATGACCTTGAGGCCGCGTTTCTGCATGGCTGCAATGGCATCTGCTTCCATGCGTCTGATTTCTGACTGCAGCCGTCGGCCGGTATCTTCGGCGATTTGCTTGAGAGGGGGTCGAAGCGAAGCCGGTACTTTTTCCCAGGCGCGTTTGCTCACCACCGTTGCACCTACCAACGGGGCCCAGGGCATGTCGATCATGTAAGGGGTGAATGGGAACCACTGGCTGGCCAAAGCCATGATGGCCGTGGTATTGTAGGCAGTGATCATGCCTGTCTGCAATCCTGGTAGGATGTCGGTCGCTGCCAGGGGGACCACGTTAAAGCCAGCAGCCTTCCAAATCTCAACGGTTCTGTCATCGCCGGACCAAACGAACAATTTAGATTTTTGCACGGTTTGGACCACGGGATTGGATTCCGGAACGAAAAAGCGCACCCAGCCAGCATCGCCCCAGTTGAGTACGATAAAGCCTTTCTGCTCCAGCAGGGCTTCCACTCGTGGCCCCAGTTCGCTACGCACCCGGTCCAACGCTTCCCAGGAATCGATGGCCATGGGAATGGCCAGCACGTTCACTGCTGGCGCGATTCTACTCAAGCCACCGTTGGTAATGGCAGCGGCGTGGAGCTGACCGATGCGCATCTTGCGCACCATATCGGCCTCGTCACCGGCAACACCGCCGGGGTAGATGCGCAGAATAATCTGTCCGTTGCTCACATTGGACCATTCCGCGGCCATTTCTTTGAGAATCTCATGCCAGGGAGAGCCGCTGGGCGCAAGTGTGGCCATTTTGATTACGATACGTTTTGTCAGATCATTTTTTTTATTGGAAGAAGGTTTTGCGGAAAGGTTAACGGAGAGGGAAGCTAAGATACAAATTGAGATGAACCAACATGATGTGGTCGATTTTCTTTGCTGCAAACAGTTCATGACGCATCCTCCTTGTCATGGTTCTTTTGATCATACGTAGCCTTGTTTGAATCATCTTGACCCTCCTCCGGTTCATCGTCGCTCAAGAAAAACAGGTCGTCTATGTTAGCCAGCAAGTCTTTGGCTTTGCGTTGTGCCAAAATATTGGCCAGACGGTTTTCCGGATACTGTTCTACGTCAAAGGCCACGGCCTGCGCCAACAACTCTTTGAAGCGTTTGCGGTCCTGTTGTTTGACACAAACCGACTCAGCCATGGAAATTAGGGGGCCGATGGATCGCCCACCGTTGAATTTCATTGCCATCTTGAAGTGGAATTCCGCTTTGGCCAGGCCACCGCCTTCTGCCTCGGAACGGCCAGCATCAAATGCGATGAAGAATTCGTGAATGGCCCCCTGGTTCCAGCCTTCATCGAGGGCCAAGGCGCGCTCTAACAACGCGCGCACGATGGGCACATCGCTTACGAGCGCCATGTCGTTTTTGGCAACGGAAATGGCCGAACCCCAGGCCGCGCCAGTCCAATACAAAGCCGGCACATCTTTTTTCTTGATCTTAGAAACTGCGGCATCTGGATTAGAACGCAGGGCCTGAGCAATTCCTGGCGAACTGAGCTCCAGGGCTCGCAGGCCGTAGTTGCGCGCTCTCAGGAACAGGCGTTTGGCCCGTTCGCGTTGCTCGCGGGCTTCAGTTAGATTGGTGGCCTCCAGGGTCTGGGCAGGACGCAACACGTAGGCATGGGTGTACTGGACAAAGCCGGAAGCGGTGGCAATGAGGAGCTTCTTGTGTCTTGGGGTCGCTTGCAGCAGCGCTTCCATGGTTTTGAGGGCAAAAGGCAGCGCATCCCCAACCAATTCGGGATCGTCGTCTACGGCGTAAACGCTGGCGCCACTTTCGGTCAGCGCATTTGCCAGAGAATTAACAGCCAACTTCTTGACGGCACAACCCGTAAGCAGCCAAGTGCCAACCATTGCTAACAACACGCTACGGCTGATTTGTTTTATTTTAATCGTCACAAGCCAGAACGGGATTGTGCGAGCTGCGTTCTGAACTTGTGCACCGTTCCATCCATCTCCGAGGTCGCCCCACTTTTCCCTGTACTTCACAAAAATGGTCACAATGGAGCCTACTTCTGTCACATACATCACCTCGCTTCAGTTGTATTTGTTGACTGGAAAGTGGCGAACTATCAGCCTTGGTTTGGTTGCGGTGGAGAATAGATTAAGAGAAGAGCTACAGTCGGGTTGAGTATCCACTCTTTCGTCCCCCAGTGAATTAAACCGAATCTTGCTTGTTAGGGTACAGCATGGGTCTGAGTGAGCTTGTTCCTAATTGCTCGAGGGGCTCAACATTTGTTGTGGGTCTTCCGTGACCATTGAGCTAAGAGAGATGTTACAGCAACCTCGAAGTTAATATTAGGATCTGGTTTCAACGACATCTTCAAATCCTTCAAGAGTAAATCTATAATAATTTACTGACAGTTTGTGATTTTGCGTAATGTTTCGCAAGTTGTTGCGTCAAAACAAGACCCAGGACCTCTTTATTTGAAGTTGGTTCGGACAAAAGCCTGACTTCAACACTACAAAAAATGAATCCGATTCACAAGTTCTTAATATTTTATTTTTTATAACTTAGATACCAAGTTAGTAATTCAACTGAAATAGTCAAGAATTATGGCCAAAACTTAATGTTAATGACGAAGTTTTATTGAGGTTGCAGGCATTTTTTGTGGCTAAATTGAGGGAATGTTCTGAAAAAAATGGGGCGTGCTACGCACTGCAAAAGTGCGCAGCACTTGGGTTGGCCTAATTCATGAAAACCTGGTCCAGCGGCACAATCTTAACCTGGTCCGGCTTGAAGTCCAGTTTGTAATTCTGAATAATTTGGTCTTCTTTCAAAATGTCCGCCGGTTTTTCTGCGTCATAGGTAATCGGCGAAGGGGTATTGCTGATCAGTCTGTTGCGCAAATCTTCCGCATCTTTGGTGATGATGGCGAATTTGACGTTTTGGTCTTGCAGGTATTTTTGGACGACGCGATTAACATCGGCCAGAGTGAGTGTTTTCAAGTTTTCTGCCATGGTTTTTGTGAATTCGCCGATCCCGTAGTAGCGGCTGTCCAGGGCGTAGCCAAGCTGCCGATCCTGTGTTTTGGTCAGGATGTTTACGAACTTCAGCAGGTAGTTTCTCGTGGCTTCAAAATCTTCCTGGTTCAGGCCTTCGGTGACCAGTTTGTTCAGCTCGTACATGGCGATGCGGATAGCGAAATGGCCATTTACCGGCACCACGGGTCGGATCCAGACCTGGAAAATCTGCTGCTGCCGGTCCAAATTGGGATCCGGATGGAATTGGAACATGCCGCGCGGGAAATATTCGATGTAGGCGTAGTCGCCGTAGTTCATGCCTCGGATTTCGCGAATGCGCTGAAACAGGTGGCTGTTAGTGGAACGGTGCTCGCCAAAATAGGAGCGCACCAGCCAAAGGGCAGCAAAATCAGCATCCGCGCGCGTCACATCGATTGGGAAGCCAAATGAAATGGCGGTGGCCCGGGTTTCTTTTTGTACGATTTCCGCTTCGAGACCAGCAATCTTTTCCGGTTGCGGCAGTTGTATTTTTGCAGCCACACCTTCAGGCAATTTCCCTAAATCGCGTTTTACCTGATTCAAAAACTCATCCGAAAAATTACCGGCCAAACCAAGCACGAGGTTGGCGCGGGTATAGTTCTGCTGATAGAATTGCTTCACATCGTCCAAAGTCAGTTTTTCCAACGCAGCCACGTGGCCTAAATTCAAATGGCCATAGGGATGACCCTCGTAGATCATCTCGTAGAGAACTTCTTTGCCCAACTCCTCGTCGTTGTTGTTGCGCAAATTGATTTTGATGGCGTTGATCAAATTGGTTCTTACGCGGGTAAAATCAGACTCGTCCCAGGCGGGAGTCAGCAATTGCTGCGAAATGATCGCGTAGTAAGCGTTCAGATTGTCGCGGTGGGTGGTGCCGGTGAAAACCGTCATCTCTTTGTCCACTTGATTGGAGAAGTAAGCCGCCATGGGAAACAGGGCTTTTTGTATTTCTTCGTACTTCATGGCCTTGCTGCCGGCATCGGTGATCATGGCTGCGGTCAACTGCGCCAGGCCTTCCTTGCCTTTCGGGTCCAAAGCAGCGCCGACGTTGAACAATATTCTGAAATTGATGATCGGTGAATCGTTGCGAATGAGCACGGATTCGATCTGAGGCGGCGCCTGCAAGTCTGCTTTGACCAGTTCATCGACGGAGCCGGTCTTGTTCTCCTCGGCTGGCAGAGGCTCTTTGGACAGGGTTACGACCACCAGGCCGTCGTCGACAAAATACTCATTGGCCTTGGCCTTGACATCCTCAGGAGTGACAGAATCATAAAGCTTGTAGACCCGGTTCACAGTTTCCGGATCGCGGGTGCGGGCCACGTAACCCACGATGTTGCTGGCAATGGTCTCCGAGTTGTCCATGCTGTTGGCAAACGAGTACTTGAGATTGGCTTTGATGTCTGTTAGCTTTTTTGCAGACACGCTTTGGGTGCGCAGTTTGGCAAACGTCTTCAAGATTTCATCGCGGACATACCAGGCATCGTTTAAATCTTTAACACGGGCCGCCACGGTGAGGAGATAGGGATCGACGTGATCCGGAAAATAGGACCACAGTTGGTCTACCTTTTGTTCCTTAACCACCAGCTTCTGGTAGAGCGGTGAGCTTTGGGAAAACGCCAGTTGAGAAATGACATCCATGGTGGCCATATTGTTGCTTTCTTCCGAAAAGGCCGGGCCGTGAAATGCCACGGTCACCCAGGGTAGGGTTGGCGAAGCCCATTCAACGTGTTCGTACACCGGTCCGCCTGGTTTAGGTTCCGCCGGAATGTCGGCACGATAACTACCCCGCTTCCAGTTGCCCCAATACTTTTCCACCAGAGCAAACACGCGCTCAGGCTGAACATCGCCCGCCACAATGATAGCCGCGTTTTCCGGCCGGTAGTAGCGTTTAAAGAACTTCAGACTGTAATCGTACTGGTTGGGCATATTCTCGATGTCCTTGATGAAGCCCATGGTCGTGTGCTTGTAGGTGTGCTTCTGGAAGGCGGCATTGCGTTGCACTTCGAAAATCTTTCTGACCGGGTTGGCGGAATTCTTGTTGTACTCGCCCAACACGGCCCGCGATTCCGTTTTAAAATCTTCCACGCTGTATTTTAGATTTTGAAAGCGGTCCGCTTCCAACATCAGGATTTCTTCCAAATCTTCTTTTGAAAAGGTGGTGTGGTAATTGGTGAAATCGTCCGAGGTGAAGGCGTTCTGGTCGGCGCCGGCGTTTTTGAGAATCTCATTGTACTTTTCCGTTGGGTATTTTTCTGTCCCTTTGAACATCATGTGTTCAAAAAAATGGGCGAAGCCGGACTTGCCGGGTTCAACTTCGTTGCGCGACCCGGTCTGAACCGGAATCTGCAGTGAGACAATATTTGGGTAATCGGTCGGAATCACAACCACGCGCAGACCATTGGGCAAATCCTTGACCTCATATTTGTACGGAAAGATTTTGGAATCCGGGATATCCTCGTTCGCCATTATTCCTCCTACCACAGTTAAAATTAGCATACTGGTCCAAACCGCTATTTTCTTCATGTTGAAGTAGCCTCCCTCTTTGAATGGAATTGTGAAAACGGGTGAATTAAGACTTGAAGTTTTGCAGCGAGTGAGAAATTCATTTGGCTTAGAAAAGATTGAACTCTTGTAGAGTACAACATAGAAATAAACGTTTGTGTTAGCTTTTAGTTTCAAAATTCTTGTCGGCCCCGGAGGTAAGAATTGCGTTGCTTTCCAAATAAATTTTGTTTACATTGTCGGGTAATCCCGTGCAAGACTAACAGAGACTCCTGCAAAACACTTGTTACAATACTATTGTAAGAAGGACCGTGCCTGGAGCCTTCGAAAAAAGGCGCTAATGTCATTCCGAATCGGGCGAAGGCCGGATGAGGAATCTGCAGGTGCACTTAACATTCTGAGTAAATGTAGAACAACGCATTAAGTGCGCATTCAGATTTCTGCTCGGGCAGCCGTCTGACTCGACATGACAGCACTGCCGAGCGGTTTGTTGTTCATAACCTGTAACTAAACTATTGTGAATTTCATCTATTGGCCTACTGAATGTCATTCCTGCATGGCGTAAGCAGGAATCCACTCGAAAATTAGGCACAAGATTCTCGATTAATCCGGCATACGCCGGACGGGAATGACAAACCTTGTTGCATTTAGATGCTGGTCGAAGTTTTACAATAGTCTTGGAATAACTCAATTTAGCCGGGGTGCTCTAACACAAAAAGGAGGCGTGCGATGCGAAAACAGATTTTCTTCACCATTCTTCTGGGGCTTGTATTCGTGGCTTCGAGTGCAATGGCCCATGAAAAAACCACCCTCAAAATCGATTATGAAAAATACAAACTAAAAAATGGCCTGGAAGTCATCTTGCATGAGGACCGATCGGATCCCATTGCTGCGGTAGCGATTCTATTTCACGTGGGTTCCAACCGGGAAGTAAAAGGTCGTACAGGCTTTGCGCATCTGTTCGAACACATGATGTTCCAGGAGTCCCAGCATGTGGGCCAGGACCAGTTTTTCAAGAAGATTCAAGGCGCAGGCGGCACTCTGAATGGGGGGACCACCAACGACTTCACCATCTATTTTGAGATCATTCCCAGGAACGCCCTCGAGTTGGCCCTGTGGCTGGAATCGGACCGCATGGGCTATCTGCTGCCGACGGTTACCGAGGACGCCTTTGAAAACCAGCAGGAAGTGGTGCAGAATGAAAAAAGGCAGCGGGTCGACAATGTTCCTTATGGCCACACCAACTACGTCATCAGCAAGCTGCTCTACCCGGAAAATCATCCTTACAACTGGCAGGTCATCGGCTCGTTCGACGACCTCAAGCACGCCACTATCGAGGACATCCGCCGGTTTTTCAAGAAGTGGTACGGGCCCAACAACGCCACCCTGGTCGTCGCCGGCGATTTCGACAAAGCACAAACTAAAGCGTTGATCGAAAAGTATTTTGGCGAGATCAAGGCTTCGGCCAAAGTTGGCGAGCCCAAACCCATGCCGGGGCATTTGACCGAAATCAAACGCGCTTACCACGAAGATAATTTCGCCCGTTCGCCGGAATTGAACGTGGTCTTTCCCACGGTAGAGAATTTCCACAAAGATTCTTACGCGTTGGACCTGCTGGCTGACCTGCTCGCGGACGGCAAAAAAGCTCCACTGTACAAGGTCCTGGTCGAAGAAAAGAAGCTGGCGCCTTCGGTTTCTGCGTTTCAAAACAGCAGGGAATTAGCCGGAGAGTTTCGCATTCGAGTCAGAGCGTTTCCGGATAAAAACTTGACCGATGTGGAAAAAGCCATCTTTGAAGCTTTTGCCAAATTTGAAAAAGATGGTTTCACCGACCGCGACCTGGCAAGGATCAAAGCAAAAACGGAAACCAATTTTTACAACGGTATTTCAAGCATTCTTGGCAAAGCCTTTCAATTGGCCAGCTACAACGAATTCGCTGGCTCCCCGGCTTTTATTACCAAAGACATTCAACACTCCCTGGACGTGACCAAGGAAGACATCTGGAACGTTTACAACACTTATCTCAAAGGCAAGAACTACGTGCTTACCAGTTTCGTTCCTAAAGGGAAAACCGATCTGGTGGCCGAGAACTCAACAGAGTTTCCTGTGGTAGAGGAAGACATCGAAAAGGCAGGCGAATTGGAGACGGCTAAGACTGAGGAGAAGGCCGCGCCGGTTGCGGAAATTCCGTCCAGCTTTGACCGCACCGTTGAACCCGCGAAAGGCCCTGTCCCTGAAGTGAAGGTCCCGAATGTCTGGACCCACACCTACGAGAACGGCTTGAAGCTCTACGGCATCGAGCAAGACGAGCTGCCGCTGGTGCAGTTTTCACTCACGCTCCAAGGCGGCCTGCTTCTGGACGCCGCGGACAAAGTCGGCGTGGCAAATCTGATGACCGACATCATGCAGGAAGGCACAAAAAACAAGACGCCCCTGGAACTGGAAGAGGCCATTGACGAGCTGGGTGCCAGCATTACCATGTACACCACTAAAGAATCCATCGTCATGCAGGCAAACACCCTGGCCTCCAAGCTCGACAAAACGTTTGCCTTGTTCGAAGAGATGCTGTTAGAGCCGCGTTGGGACCAGAAAGAATACAAAAGGATCAAAAAGGAAACCATCGAAACCATCAATCGCCAAAATGTCAATCCGGCGGTGGTGGCTACCAACGTCTTTAACAAGCTGCTTTACGGGGACAAGAACGTCCTGGCCAATCCCACCTTTGGAACACCGGAATCTGTGGAGAAGATCACCATTGACGATTTAAAGTCGTTTTACGACAAGAATTATTCCCCGTCAGTTTCTTATGTTGCCATTGTTGGCAATATTTCCAAGGACGATGCCATCAAGCTGTTCTCACCGCTGGAAAAAAAATGGGCTGCAAAAGCGGTCAAGATTCCTGATTATCCCGTTCCTCCAGCACCCCAGAAAGCGCAACTGTATTTCGTCGATTTTCCCAAAGCCAAGCAGTCACAAATTCGCATCGGCTATTTGGCCATGCCCTACACGGATCCCGATTATTACCCGGCCACGGTCATGAACTACAAATTGGGTGGCAGCTTCAACGGCTTTTTGAACATGATCCTCAGAGAGGAGAAGGGTTATACCTACGGCGCCCGCTCAGGGTTCTCGGGCACGCACAATCCGGGGCCGTTTACCGCTTCCGCCGGCGTGCGTTCAAACGCGACGTTGGAGTCGATGAAAATATTCAAAGAGGAGATCAGCAAATATCGCAGCGGCATTTCCTCAGAAGACCTCGCTTTCACCAAGAGCGCTTTGATTCAATCCGATGCCCGTCGCTTCGAAACCCTGAGAGCTCTGCGCGGGTTGTTGAACCGAATCGCAGCGTACGATTTGCCCTTTGATTATGTGAAAAAGTACGAGCAGATCGTGCAGAATATGACCGAGGAGCAGCACAAAGCGCTGGCACAGAAATATCTCAACCCCGACCGCATGATCTATCTGGTGGTAGGCGATGCCGAAACCCAGTTGGAGCCGTTGAAAGAATTGGGATTGGGGGATCCGATTTTGTTGGACAAAAATGGCAACCGGGTTGCTAAAGAAGAGACGACCATGAAGCAGTAAAATCGATCAGCGGCTGCTCACGCTTGATTTCGGTTTGAATTTGAAGGGCCTATTCGAAAGCTGCCAAGACCGTCTTAGATCGACCTTGCTTGTGGTTTTCGGGTAGGCTCTTGTTAAAAACGCAGGCTTTCGGCTAAATCCACCTTTACTAAACTTCGAAAGTTTAGTAAAGGTGTGGCTTTACAAATAAACCTCCGCTCGCTTTGGCGGAGAAGCTGCAAGATCAAAAAAGGAGGGATGCCTTTTAGAACAATCTGAAGCAGGTCAATAGGAGGGTAGCCGATCGTTGAGATTCCCGACTCCATCCGATTTTAGATATATTGACAAAAAACGATTGAAGTGCCGTGAAGCAGATGCTTCATGCCTAACTAAGACGAAGAACGAATCTTAGAACAATCATCCCACCACGACGGAGATTTGCTGCATTCCCTGAGAGGACGCAGAAACTTTCCAATCACTTATTATTCTTTCCTAAGACCAAATCCTTTCTAACCCTCCGCATAAACTCATTACACCTTTCTTGGGGTGAGAGAATGGGCAAAAAATGCAAAAGTTTGACATTTCTTTCTTTCATTTTCTTGATTGAGTCGCCATTTATTCCTCCGGTACAAGCCCAAACCCGTGCCGTTAACGGCGAATTCATGACCGACTGGCTCCTGCTGGGCCCCTTGTTTCCGAACGACCTGGACCGGGATTTCCTCGCCAGTGCAGGTGGCGAGGCGAACGCCCACCCAACCGAAGGCGATATCGTTATCACCACGCAGGGAGACACGCTCAGGTGGAAACGTTACCGCTCCATTGGCAGCATCATCGATTTGGACCATGCCATTGGGGACTATGACAATGCGACCCTCTATGCCTTCTGTATTCTGCAAAGTGATAGAGACGGCAAAATGCAGTTCGTGCTGGGCAGCAACGATGGGGTCGCTGTGTGGATCAATGGCGAGCAGGTACACCGAAATTCCGTGTTCCGTGATATTACGGTTGATGAGGACACGTTTGCAGTGGACTTGAAAGCCGGTGCCAACCGTTGTCTGGTGAAGATAACCGAAATACGGGGCACGTGGGAATTCGCCATGCGCGCCTATCCTTACGACCGGCCGGTAGCCGCCACCCCGACCATCAGTTGGTGGGAGAACAGCATAGATAATTTGAAATTAGCATTCTGGTTTCTGAGGTTCAACTGGAAGTACCACCCAGGCGATAATCCCGAATGGGCCGGGCCTGATTTTGACGACCGCCATTGGCAAGGAACGCATACGCTGTTTGCGCCTCATAAACTGCCCGGCGATTGGAACGGCATCGGTTGGTTTAGGTTACACCTTGCCGTCGATTCCACACTTTGGAACAGACCCCTGGCATTGAACCTGTGGTTATGGGGAGCGGCGGAGATTTACCTGGATGGCGCACTCCTTGCGCAATACGGCAAAGTCGGTCTCTCAATGAGTGATGAAGAAGGTCACGTTGCCCAGCCTGAGCTCAATCCTCCCCGATCCATCGTTTTCGGTGACCAGACGGATCATGTTATTGCCATACGGTATTCAAACTTCTTTCTCCTGGAAAAAGCGCCGAATATTTGGCACGGCTTTCGAGTCGTTTTGCGAGATTTGGACAGCGCCATTGCCTCAAGCGCTGAACAAAGACGAACCAATACAAACATGCTGATGATCACGACCACCGTGCCGATTGTTTTTGCCGTGCTGCACCTCTTGCTATTTTTGTTTTATCGTCGCGCCACAGAAAACCTCTATTATGCCCTACTGACCCTGGCGATCGGCGCCATGTCTTTCTTTGGGTTCCAGTACAGAATGTCTTTTATGACCGACCTCAGGCAGGCATATCTTTATCATAACCTCAGTCAGATTCTGTTATTGTTTACCGCCGTAGCCGGTTTGCGGTTCTTATATGCCATTTTTTATCCCAGGCTTCCCAGGCAGCTCTGGGTCTTTCTTTTCATTTACATTGCCGTTGTCATCTGGATTTGGGACAACCCGTTCCACACCGAAGACTATGCCAACTGGTTTGCGGCGACAACGATCCTGGAAATGCTTCGCATTATCGTTGTTGCCATCTTGAGGAAAAAAGATGGCGCGTGGATTATTGGCGCAGGAATGATGTTTATGGCTGTATTGTTTGGCTCGTCGATTGTTCTGACTGGGATTGGAATCCTACCTGCGACCTTGTTGTTCGAGGTCACTTTGCCGGTCCTCGGCATTGCCGGTCTTCTGCTTTCGATGTCCTTCTATCTGGCACGCCACTTCGCCCAAACCAACGAGAACCTGCAAGCCCAACTGGCACAGGTCAACGAGCTTTCGGCAAAGACCTTGCAGCAGGAGCTTGAACGAGCAAAATTGCAACACGAGTTGGAATTAGAGCATCTCCAGGCAGAGAAACTCCAGGGACTGGACCAATTGAAGTCGCGCTTTTTTGCCAATATCTCCCACGAGTTCCGCACACCGCTCACGCTCATCCTCGGGACGTTAGAAAAATTTCTCTCGGATAGCTTTGAAGAATCTGTGAGAAAACAATTCCGGGTGATGCTTCGCAATGGCCGGCGCTTGCTGCGACTGATCAACCAACTGCTCGATCTCTCCAGGTTGGAAGCCGGTAGCATGTCGCTGAAAGCCGGGCCGGAAAACATCATCCCGTTTCTCAAAGGCATCGTACTTTCCTTCTCTTCGCTGGCCGAGCGCAGGAAAATCGCCCTGCGGTTTCAACCGCCTCAACCTTCCAAAGGTTTGATTGTTTACGTTGATCGAGATAAATTGGAGAAGATCGTCTTCAATCTGCTCTCAAACGCCTTTAAATTTACCCCGGAAGGCGGAGAAATTGCTGTCAGGGTGTCGGTTCACCCCCCTCATTCGTCGCCCACCGGTCGGCGAGGAAGTCAATGGAAATGTGGTTTTGTAGAAATTATGGTCAGCGATAGCGGGCTTGGAATACCGCCTGAAGAACTGCAAAAGGTTTTCGACCGCTTCTATCAGGCGAACGATTCTTACGCACGCGAGCACGAAGGCAGCGGCATTGGCCTGGCGCTGACTAAAGAACTGGTTGAACTGCATCGGGGAGAAATTGAGGTCATTAGCGAGCCAGGCAAGAGAACGACCTTCACAGTTTGTCTGCCGCTGGGGACAGCACATCTCCAACCCGAGGAGATCGTCGCGGAAACACGCTCCTTTTCTTCCCCCCTCGAGCAGGGATCAAAGGGGTTGTACACCCCGTCATCGGAAGAAATCTTGCAGGATGCGCCGGCACAAGAACCTGCCTCAGGTTCCGAACCGGCGGAAGGGAACGACAGTCCTCCAATCGTTCTTATCATTGAAGACAATGCCGATGTTCGCTCCTATATCTGCGACTATCTGGACCATGACTATCAAATCAGGGAAGCCGTAGACGGCGAAGAAGGCTTTGAAAAATCCGTCGAAATGGTTCCCGATTTAATTATCAGCGATGTCATGATGCCCGGAATTGACGGTTACGAACTTTGCCGCAGACTGAAAACAGATGAACGAACCAGCCACATCCCAATCGTCCTGCTCACCGCTCGGGCTTCTGGTGAAAGTAAAGTAGAAGGCCTGCAAACTGGTGCGGATGATTACATCACCAAACCGTTCGATGCCTGCGAGCTTCAGGTTCGCGTTAAGAATTTGATTGAGCAGCGGCGCAAATTACGGGAGCGCTTCCGCAAGGAAGTGACCTTGCAGCCCAAAGATGTGGCCATTACCTCCATGGATGCACAATTCCTGCAAAGGGCCATGGAGGTTATCGAAGAGAACCTATCAGACCCGGAATTCAGCACAGATCTGTTTGCGCGGAAAGTAGCCATGAGCCGTATGCAGTTGCATCGCAAGCTGCGGGCGCTTACAGGCCAGTCAACCCACGAATTTTTGCGCACCTACCGGTTGCAACGCGCCGCCCAATTGTTGCAATACCGTGCAGGTACCGTCACAGAAATCTGTTACGACGTCGGTTTCAACAGTCTTTCCCATTTTGCCAGGGTCTTCCGCAAACAATTTGGGCAATCCCCCTCCGAATTTGCTGCCCGCCACTCATAGTGCTAAACTAAAATTGCTTCTTCCGGCTTGTCATTTCGACCGCACGAAGTCAGGGCGAAATCTGGCCAAGCACCCAAACGACAAGTACCTACCAAACAAGATTTCTTCCCGGCTTTGTTACATCACCGCTAATCTTTGTTACACCGCCGTTAGCAAAGCCTGCTTTGATTTTGTAAATTGCAGAAAGTTAAATCAATATCCGCGACAACATCCTGTGCTCCTCGAATGTTCCCGTGAATTAACTAAGGGAGGTGATAAGTCTAAAGTACTTCAGAGGCCGAACATGGTGCTTTTTGTGACTTCAACAAGCTACGACAGGGCGATGTTAGACAAGCCGTATGAGAATAATTAGTCGAGGATTTCACAATAAATTTGAGGAGGTAAAAATGCAACGTACAAATCATAATTTGCTTTTCTTGGTGTTATTGATGGCTTCTATTTTTTGGATTGCTTGTGGGGACGGAGACAATCCATTAGCACCGAGTAAATTGTCAGGAAGCTGGAAATTCGTTTCGCTTACGGATAAGGCGAGCAGTACTACAATGACTGCTGGTGATCAAGTGGACATCAATGGCCTGACAGGTACCATAACCGGAACCCTTGTATTGACTGAAACGACCTTTACTTTTACGTTTACCATAACACCTACAGGCGCACCGCCACAAACGTTAACCTTTTCGGGCACTTATACCATTAGTAGTTCTACTCTCACTGCGGTAGTTACTAATTCCACTATCCCGGATGTCGAGGTTGGAACTACTACTTTCACTATTACTCGCAGTGGAAATCGATTGACCTTTGAAGATAACGAAAGCAAATGGGTGTATGAAAAATAATAATCCATTAAATTCATCTGACTTAGTAACTGGAGGATTATCATGAAACACAAAAGTCTTGTTTTCGTAGTTCTTGCCACAGTCCTGCTCATTTTCGGCTGTGGCCAGCAGAACCCCACCGCTTTACAAAGCGCAGATGGCACCTCGTTAGCAAAGAGAACCATCACGCCCGTTCAGGGAGAAGTGGACCTGGGACCGGCGGAAGATCCGGGTAGAGTTTTTGTGGACGAAGACGGCGTGACGCACTTTGTGGGCGCAACCAATCTGGGAACGTTCACGGGTGATTTAGGTGAAGGATCCGTTACTTTTGTATTCAATGCCACCCTTGACGCGACCGGTAGTGGCCCCTTTAATGGGCAGGTCACCCTTGCCACCGATCAAGGCACCTGGGAAGGGCACGTCAGAGGCCAGACCGTGTTTGGGCAGTCTTCTGGAGAATTCAAGCTTCAAGGAACTGGAGAATTCGCGGGAATGAAGGTGCTGGGGACATTTGAGGAGATTGATGATACAGGCGTGATCGCCTTTGAAGCAACGCTGGTCCAGACCAACTAATTTCAACTTTGGGGGGAGGCTTTGCCCTCCCCCTAAA
>JBHHYI010000049.1:0-25339 GCA_046757525.1 bacterium
AATCTGCGGTATTTTGCCTTTGTAAGAGTATTTCATGTTAACGGAAACTGTTTAATCTTTAGAAGCAAACGACGACCAGCAGGTCGTCTTATTTGTCAGAAACGAACAAGGAGCGGTTCCAAAGAGCTCAAGCAGTCCGGTGGAACCGGATTGCTTTAACGTCGGAAATGTTGGCGTTTGTCTGAGAATAGCCAATTTGTAAACAAAACAATGGAAGACAAAATAATTATAGTCATGACTATTACGGAGCTTTTAATCATTTTGCCGAAAAATTATTCTGCCTTTGAAAATGAGAGCGTTTCTTAGAACCACTGTGCACGCTTTAGGTGCTATTACATGAAAAAAATGCCCTCGCATCGAAACGATTGCCTTACGTACAAAAAAGCGTTTCCTAAAAGGCCAAGTTGCGAGTCATCCCGAGTAGGTCACTGCTTCTCAAGTGACCGTATCGAGGGGTGACGGGCGTCGCCCTTCGATACGTCCCGACCCAAAAACGGTCGGGACTACTCAGGACGACTACCAGTCCGCTCAAAAAAAACAACTGTCATCCCGCTCAAGAGCAACGTTTCTCAGAAGCTCCGTGCACCCTTTGCGTCCTTTTACATGAAAGAACTGCCATCGCAAACGAGACGTTTGCGTTACGTACAACAAGGCGTTTCCCAAAAGAAACAAATCCTCGTAAATCCGTTCAATTTGTAAAATCCGTGGGCCATTTATTGCGCGCTTTGCTGCGTTGGGTTGTTAGCAATCTTGACCGCCCGCACAATAGATTCGGCAACCAACTCCGCCGCGGCCGTGCCCAGGGACATGAGATCGCACTTTTTGTCACCCCCACCCACAGAGAGGCAAAAGACGACGTCACCGTCAAACGGGGTGTGAGCAGGTCGAATAACCCGACCCAGACCGTCCTGAGCCATCTGAGCGACCTTAATCGCCTCTTCTTTATTCAGGGAAGCATCGGTGGCGACGACGGCCAATGTGGTGTTGTTCAATGATTGCAACGGCTGCACAGAGTGCTGCACTAAATATTTCTCTGTGTTGACGAATTCCCCGGTTTGCGGATCTAAAGCTCCGGCTAAAATCGCGCCGGTTTTCGGGTCGACAACGTCGCCGAGGGCATTCACCACCACCAGGGCACCAACGGTGACTCCGTGCACGCTGAGCGAAGTTGTGCCAATTCCCCCTGACATACAATGTTCCTGGCCCAATATTTTCCCGACGGTGGCACCGGTACCGGCGCCGACGCTACCTTCCTGAACGCCTTTTGATTGCGTAGAGGCGGCTGCCTCATACCCCATTTTTTTGTCTGGTCGAATTCTAAAATCGCCTTCGCGCAGATCAAAAATGACAGCCGCTGGCACAATGGGCACTTTCGTCACGCCGACGTCATAGCCGATGTTGCGCTCCTCCAAATATCGCTGCACGCCCCCCGCAGCGTCCAAACCGAATGCACTGCCGCCAGTCAACAAAAGGCCATGGATTCCGGGCACCAACCGCACCGGTTTCAAGGTTTCCACTTCACGCGTTCCTGGCGCGGAGCCTCGAATGTCGATCCCTCCCACCGCTTCAGTTTCAGGCAGAACGACCGTGCAACCGGTTTTAGCCGTTTCATTTTGAGCATGACCGACCCGAATACCCGGAACATCGCAAATGGATTTGCTCGCAGAAGCTGACGTCACGATTTGGGATTCCTGATTTCGTTGCCTTTGAAGAATTGCAATCTTTTTACCAGCGGGACTTTTTTGGAAGGAACCTCGACGATAAAACTGCTATCGTTGAAGAAGAAAAGGTCGCCAATTACCAGGCCTATGGAACGTCGCAGCGGTTTCCAATTCTCCCTGTAAGCCTGAGAGTCAACTTTGGTACCCTCTCTGCCCTTGGAAACCAGACGCACCCGTTGGGGATACTCTCGGTTGATCATGAAAGGTGAATGGGTGGTAAAAATGAGTTGATTCTTGATAGCCAGATCCTCCATCACTTTGGTCAGATCCTTTTGACCTGCGGGATGTAGATGAATGCCTGGCTCGTCAAACAAGAAAATGTATTCGTTCGATCGGGCTTCAAACGTTTGCGCGATAAAATTGATGTAAAATGACAAATACCAGCGGAATCCCAGGCTTCTGGACTCGGGGGTGTCGAACACCGTCGTGCCGTCTGAGATGTCGATGTACAAGACGTTGCCATTTACATTGAGCTTGATTTCGATGGTGGGCTCTTGTGACCACACCCGCCGGATCTGTTGGGTTATTAACTTGCTGGCTTCTTGACTGGCCCGCCGCCCCCGGGTTGAGTCCTCAAAAATCAAATCGAAGTTGTTTTGCAGGCCGCCAATTTTGAGCAGGTTCCGCTCTGTTGAGTTGCCATTATTGCTGTCCATCAGAGAATCGAGTTCCACGCGACTCTTAATTAGCGAGATGTTATCGAAGTATAGAAGCTTCGGCAAATAGTCCAGCAATCTTTTGATGTTACGAACCTGGATTTCCTCGTTCTTGACGAAAACATGATAATCGCTGAGTTCTGCCCCTTCTTTGCGCACCGAGAAACTCTCGGCATCCTTGAAAGCCTCTGCCAGAGGAATCAGATTGCGCCTGTTTTCACGAGAAAGCTGCACGAATTCTAACGTGACCTCCGGGCACTTGCCCTGATAGTAGTAGTCTGAATACTGACAGGTTAAACTGTTGGTGTATTTCGCCGAAGGCTTAAAGGCTTCAATGGCGCGCAAAATATTGGTCTTGCCGCTTTCGTTGGCCCCAATAAACACGGAAACTTTCGGGTCAACGGGCAAGGCTAACTCAAATATTGATCGAAATGCCTTAATCAATACCCTTGATACTAACATCTCTTCCCCTCTAATTAGGAAAATGGCGAGGAAATCAAAACAGGCATCGCTAAGAAACATCCAGAGGTTTAATATAACCACGCCAATAAATCAAGTCAAGAAAATTTTTTCTTTCTTGCCATATTAAAAAACCCGAAGACAAATTTCATCTTCGGGTTTTCAAGCGCTGTGGATTTTTTTGTTTGATTAACCTTCGACCTCTTCAGCCTTTGGTTTCTGTTTGTTGTGGTTCACCCTGCTTTTCTTGCGGGCGACTTCGGTGAATTCAAGTTTGTCGCCCTTTTTCTTCACCAGAATGCTGCTGCCGTCTGAGAATCTGCCTTTGAGGATTTCCTCAGCAATAGGATCCTCGACCAACTTTTGAATCGTCCTTTTCAGGGGTCTGGCGCCATACACCGGGTCAAATCCGTGCTCTGCAATATACTCTTTCGCGCCTTTGGTCAGCTCTATGTCGATTTCCCGGTCTTGAACTTTGTCCAGCATTTCCTGGATAACGATATCGACAATTTCAATCATGTTTTGTTTAGTCAATGAACGAAATACCACGATTTCATCCACACGGTTGATAAATTCAGGATTAAACAAACGCTTCACTTCTTCCAGAATTTTATCCCGCATAGATTCGTAATCGATATCATCCCCGACGGCTGAAAAACCGAATCCTCCACCCTTTCTGATTTCTCTGGCTCCTATGTTCGAAGTCATAATTAGAATAGTATTCTTGAAATCAACCTTGCGTCCCAACCCATCTGTCAAAACCCCATCATCCAGAATCTGCAAGAGAATGTTAAACACGTCCGGATGCGCCTTTTCGATCTCATCGAACAACACCACCGAATACGGGTGTCGCCGAACTTTTTCAGTCAATTGCCCGCCCTCTTCATATCCGACGTATCCGGGCGGGGCGCCTGTCAATCGAGATACGGAGAACTTTTCCATAAACTCCGACATATCGATTCTGATCAGAGCATCCTCATCCTCAAACAGGTAGCGGGCTAACACCTTGGCGAGCTGGGTTTTGCCGACCCCGGTGGGACCCAAAAATATAAAAGAACCGATGGGTTTGTTGGGGTCTTTCAGCCCGGCTCTCGTTCTTCTGATGGCTTTACTCAGCAGACGCAGGGCTTCGTCCTGCCCAACAATGTCGTTTTTCAGTTCTCCCTCCATGGCCAGAATCTTTTCCGATTCAGACTGAGCCACCTTTTTCACGGGAATACCCGTCATCATGGAGACGACCTCGGCCACATCGTCCTCGGTTACGGTTGCCACAAAATCATTTTCAGTCTCTTTCCAGCGGCGCTTGGCAGTGTCTAACTTGCGGTTCAATCTCTTTTCCTGATCTCGCAAAACCGCTGCTCTTTCGAATTCTTGCGCCTTGATCACGGAATCTTTTTCCCTCCGAACCTTCTTGATTTCTTCCTCCAGGTCTGTAATCTCCTTCGGCACCACGATGTTGGCCAAGTGAACACGTGCGCCTGTTTCATCCAAAACATCGATGGCTTTGTCCGGGAAGTACCTATCGGTCAAGTATCTTTCCGAATACTTAACCGTGGCCTTGATGGCATTGTCGTCATATTTCACTTTGTGGTGGGCTTCATAGCGATCTTGCAATCCCTTCAAGATCAGCAGAGTTTCTTCTGTAGACGGGGGATCGACCATGACCTTTTGGAACCGCCTCTCGAGGGCCCCATCCTTTTCAATGTACTGGCGATACTCATCCAGGGTGGTGGCACCAATGCATTGCAGCTCTCCGCGCGACAGGGCAGGTTTGAACATGTTGGAAGCATCCAGCGAACCCGAAGCGCCCCCGGCGCCCACTATGGTGTGCAGCTCATCTATGAACAAGATCACATCCTTGGCCCGGTAAAGTTCATTCATGATTGCCTTCATGCGTTCTTCGAACTGGCCTCGGTACTTGGTGCCGGCCACAATGGCACCCAGATCCAAGGTAACCACGCGCTTGTTATGCAAAATCCGTGGTACCTGGCGCTCAATAATTCTCAGGCCCAGGCCCTCGGCAATAGCTGTTTTCCCAACGCCCGGCTCGCCGATAAGAACCGGATTGTTTTTCTTTCTCCGACTCAGAATTTGAGCAACGCGCTGAATTTCATTGTCGCGTCCGATGATGGGATCTAATTCGCCTTTGCGAGCAAGCTCGGTTAAATCGCGGCCAAAATGATCTAACGCTGGCGTTTTAGACTTCTGCGGCCCGCTTTCGCGGCTTGAAGGGGCCCCACGCAATATGTTTTCCAGCTCTTCTCGAACGGTGTCGTAAGTCACGTCAAAACTCAGCAGCACCTGTGCAGCCACGCCGTCCTTTTCTTTCACCAAAGCCAGGAGCAAGTGCTCCGTGCCGATAATGTCAGACTTGTATTTTTCGGCTTCGACGTAGGCCATCTTCAAAATCTTCTCAGCTCTCTTGGTAAACGGTATGTTGCCAATAGTCATGGTTTCGCCCGAGGATTTCACCGAATCTTCGACAGATCGTTTTAGCTCATCCAAGTCACAACCTAAATTGCGCAAAATCTCGACGGCAATCCCCTCACCTTCCCGGACCAATCCAAGCAAAAGGTGTTCAGTGCCGATGTAGTCGTGACCCAAGCGCAACGCCTCTTCGCGTGAGAACTGGATTACCATTTGTACTCGACTGGAAAAGTTATTTTTCATCTTTGTGGCTCCACATCTTTAAAAGTGCGAGATTACTCAAAAGGTCTATAATTCGAACAGTGCGGTCGGCGGATTTCTTCCATGAAAAATCGTTCCTTACTTAGCTAACGCCTCCGCAATCCATAAAGTTTCTACGTCATTATATTTGTAAGAATTCTCGAATAAACTTGGCTCGAAATTCGTCTCTTTCTACTGAATTCAATTTCTTGTTCGCGATTTTCTGCAAATGAGCTGGTTGCACCAGCACCATCAGTTTGTTCAACGACTTAGAGCTAATTTTGTCGATGAGACCCAGACCCAACCCTAACCTCACCCTGGACAACAACTTCATCGACTCCAAGGAAGATATCATCCTGGCATATTTCAGCACGCCCACTGCACGAAATACCTCGTCTTCCAGTTTGATTCTATCTTCCTGGAGCAGTTTGGCCCGTGCTTGTTGCTCCAGTTCCACGAGTCTCTTGGCAATCGTTTCCATCCTGTCCAACACCTGCGTTTCCATATTGCCCAGGGTCAGTTGATTGGAAATCTGGAAGATGTCGCCGACCGGCTCCGTTCCTTCACCATAAAAGCCGCGCACTGCGATTTCCCAATCTGGCAATTTGTCCAGAAAAGAGTTGATTTCAACCTTCAAGCTCAATGCCGGCAGATGAACAAAAACCGACACGCGCATGCCGGTGCCCGTGTTCGTTGGACAGGAAGTCAAATAGCCGAATTGATTGGAATAACAAAACTCCAGTTTTTCCTCTAATTCGTCATCCACAGCCGAAATGAGCCGCCAGGCCCCTCTCATGTCCATCCCGGGTGCTAAACACTGGATTCGCAAGTGGTCTTCTTCATTCACCATGATGCTCAAGTTTCCGGCATACCGGACCACAAGCAAAGTCGGATGATTGCTTTCTATTAACCGCGGACTGGCCAATCTTCTTTCAACCAGAAACTTTTTGTCCCATTCGGTGAGATGTTCTAACTCTATGACTTTCGCATCTCCCAGGGTCTTGCAGTTAGAACAGGCCTCCTTTACCCTTTCGACGACCCCTTTGAATTCCTTTGTTGAAGCGCGGTTAGGAAAAAGAAAGCCGTTCAGGTTGCGCGCCAGACGTATTCGAGAAGAAAAGATGATGTCGGAATGCGCGCCCTCCTGTGCCAGCCACGACCCATACTCATTTTGCAATTCCTGGAGGACCTCCGGGGAGGAACGGTGGGTCAGGCCTGCCACCGGTGTTTTTCTACCGCCCCGACTCATCTCAAAATCCCATCACGGTCCGTTTTCTCCCTTAGCCGCTGGGCATCTCGGATCATATCTCTCAATTCAGCGGCTCTTTCAAAATTCTGACTTTCCACCGCTTTTTGTAATTCCGCCTTAGCGTGTTCCATTTCCGTAACCGATAGAAAATGCCGATGTGACTTGGGACGGCTCCCTATATGTTTGTTGCTGCCATGAATTCTCTTGAGCACCAGATTAATCTCATCATAAAAAGATTGGTAGCAAAAATTACACCCAAGCAGACCAGTTTTTTGAAATTCGTCCCACGTTGAACCACATTTATGACACTTCTTCAAACTCCTCCCCGGGTGTTTTGTGTCAATTTCTGAACCCAACATGCCTTTCAAAAAATTACCAAAAAATTGCGGCAAGGTTGAGATTGAATTATCGAGTCCGTACTCTTCAACGCATATTTTGCACAGGTGCAAGGCCATTTTCCCCTTGTTGAACACCTGGGTGATTTTGACTTCTGATGGTCGCTTATGGCAGATCTGGCACAACATGCTACACTATTTGATAGGTTTGTTCATTCTTGATACGACCATCAAGAATCTCTATGGACCGATCCGCTTGTCGGGCCAACTCAAGATTGTGCGTCACGATCAAGAACGTCTTACTATACTTTCGGCTCAGATGCCAAAGGAGTCGATGTAATGCTTGACTCGCTTCCAGGTCCAAATTGCCAGACGGTTCATCGGCCAACACGATGCTGGGATCGTTTAACAAAGCCCTGGCCACGGCGACCCTTTGCAATTCACCGCCAGACAGCTCTCCGGGTCTGTGATGCAAACGATGCTCCAAACCGACTTCTTTCAGCAGGGTTGCGGCTCTTTGCGAAACCTTGGTGTTCGGTTTCCGAGCTATAAGCCCGGGCATCATGACATTTTCAAGTGCTGTAAATTCTGGCAACAAATGGTGAAACTGAAACACAAAGCCGATCGTTTGGTTTCTGAATTCGGCCAATTTTTTGTCATCGAAACGGAAAACGTCCGTTTGGTTGATTTCGATCGTGCCCTTGGTGGGCCGATCCAACGTCCCCAGAATATGCAAGAGCGTGCTCTTACCTACGCCCGAAGGGCCGACGATTGAAACAATTTGGCCTTGCGTAACCTCTAAGTTAATTCCCTTCAAAACTCGAACCTTGCCGTTTCCCACAGGATAGCTCTTGTACAATTCATGCGCTACCAGAACGGGTTCCATTGCAGTCCTTTCTTATTCGTATCGAATGGCCTCCACCGGGTCCAATTGGGCTGCCTTTCGAGCAGGGTAAACGGTTGCTATTAAACAAAGCGAAACTGCGGCCACAGCGATCAAGATAAAATCGTCGGCTTTCATCAAAATAGGTAGCGAGCTTATGATGTAAACGTCCCCGGGCAAGGAAAACCACTTGTACTTTAGCTGCGACCAACAAAGCGCGAACCCTATGCCGGAACCGAGAAGGGTACCGATCAGGCCGCCGACCAATCCCTTGAACATGAAGATTTTCATGATCCCACCGGAAGTCGCACCCATCGATTTTAATATACCAATATCTTTTGTCTTTTCCAAGACAATCATGATTAAATTGCTTACAATATTAAAAGCTGCTACCATAATGATTAAACTCAAAATGATGAATGCAGCCCATTTTTCGATTTGCATCCAGGAAAACAGATTCTTGTTCATGTCAAACCAGGTGACCGTGGTGTAGGGATAGCCCAGAAGGTCGTCGATCTTGTTCCCGACCTCCCGGGCATGGTTCAGGTCGTCCAGCTTTATTCCCAACCCACTCACCCGGTTTTTCATCTCAAAAAGACGTTGGGCCTCTTTTATGGAAATATAGGCAAAAGTATCGTCAAACTCAAACAGTCCTGTTTCAAAGTAGCCTGAAACGCGAAAGGTGCGCAAAGGCGGCATTCGGCTGACCAGCGGACTGATTCCCGTTGGGCTGAGGATTTGCACTTTGTCTCCCAAACCCACGCCCAGTTTGTCGGCCAGATAGCGTCCCAGAACAATTCCTGGAAATGGCTTCTCTCCATCATTTCCTTGCATTCCGATGGCAAAGGTTCCGTAGATGACATTTTGCTCGATATCTGAAACCTCTCCGATGGTGTGGGCGTCAACACCTTTGACCACCACACCAGTTTTGCCGTTTTTTGAAATGATCAAGCCCTTTTCGTCGATGTACGGAGCCACGCCGATGATGTGATCAAAACGCTCGATCTTATGGGCAATGGCCTGGTAATCCTCTAAGCCCTGATTGTGAAACGTGCGCAAGCGAATGTGCGAACCGAACCCAATTATTCTCGTTCGCACTTCGCTCTCAAAGCCGTTCATAACGGAAAGAACGATGATCAAAGCAGCCACACCGATGGTGACGCCGACCATTGAAATGTAGTTGACCAGAGAAATGAAGCCGGTTTTCCGTTTTGACTTCAAATATCGCTTTGCTATAAAAAGTTCGTATGACATGATTCGGGTCACCATCACAAAGATTCAGGCCGCATGTGCGGAAAAAGTATCACGTCCCTGATCGACGGTTGATTCTTGAACAACATGACCAGCCGGTCGACGCCAATGCCCAGGCCTGTGGTGGGTGGCATGCCATATTCCAGAGCGCGCAAAAAATCTTCATCAAGAACCTGAGCTTCTTCATCTCCCAACTCCATCAGTTCCTTCTGAGCCAAAAAACGCTGTCGCTGATCAACGGGATCATTCAACTCGGAGAACGCGTTGCCTATCTCACCGCCGGCAACGAACGGTTCAAACCGCTCCACCAATTTGGGGTCGTCACGGTGGCGTTTTGCCAGAGGGGAAAGTTCTACCGGGTAATCCATGATAAAGGTGGGCTGCACCAAGTTGGGTTCTACTTTCTCGCTGAAAATCTCATCGATAATCTTACCCTCTCGCCAGAAGCTCTCGATCTTGACGTCCAGTTCCTGAGCAGCCTGGCGCAACTCGTCGAGACTCTTGCCGTACAAATCGTGCTTCGTGTACTCGAAAATGGCATCAAATATTTTCACGCGCTTCCACGGTGGGCGCAGATCGATTTCCTGGTCCTGGTACCGGATGGTCGTCTGGCCTAACACTTCATCGGCCAGGGTGCTAATCATCTCCTCCACCAGGTTCATCATGAAATGGTAGTCTTCATAAGCCACGTAGAGCTCCATCATGGTGAATTCGGGATTGTGAAACCGGTCCATGCCCTCGTTTCTGAAATCCTTGGAAATTTCATACACGCCATCGTACCCCCCGACGATGAGGCGTTTGAGATAGAGTTCGTCGGCGATACGCAAATACAATTCCATATCCAGGGCATTGTGATGCGTGACGAACGGACGTGCGCTTGCACCGCCGTAAATAGGTTGCAGAACAGGCGTTTCGACCTCCAAATAGCCCCGGCCGTCGAGGTATTTGCGCATAGTCGAAATGATTCTCGAACGCGCGACAAACACCTCCCTAACCTCGGGATTGACGATCAGGTCCACGTAGCGCTGGCGATACCGGAGCTCTTTGTCGCTAAACGGATCGAAAACTACTTTCTTGCCGTCTTCAATCTTTTCTTTCACAATGGGCAACGGTCGCAACGTCTTGGACAGGAGGACGAGTCGGGCCACCTTAACGGTGATTTCATTGGTCCGGGTAACGAACACCTCACCAGTAACCCCCACGAGATCCCCGATGTCCAGCAGTTTGAATATTTCGTAATCCTGTTCGCCGATCTCATCCAGCCGCACATAGATTTGCATCTTATCGGAGGAATCCATCAGGTGGGCGAAAGCGGTCTTGCCGTGGCCACGAATGGACATGAGGCGGCCCGCCAAAGAAACGGTGTGCCCCAAATATTTATTCGGCTGCTGCTTGATATCCTTTGACAGATTGGTGCGCTCGAACTTGTACGGATAAGGATTTACGCCAAGCTCGCTGAGTCGAGCTAATTTCTGCCGGCGGGCGCGCCTCACTGCATTGAGGTCTTCCAGGTTCACATCGTCACTTTTGTTCAACTCTTCTTGCATGTCATCTTCTAATGTTTAAAACGCCGCTCCAATCTTTGGGATATTCCACAGGTGATTTCGTAAGGAATTGTGTTCAACTTGGCACAGAGTTCATAGATGCTGATCTCTTCATGTCCCTGGCGTCCCAGCAAGACCACCTCATCGCCAACCTCGACCGTACTGTTGTTACCGACTTCCACCATGATTTGGTCCATGCAGACGCGTCCCACCACCGGAAATCTTCTGCCGCGAATCAACACCTGGCCGCTGTTCGACAACAGCCGGTTGTAGCCGTCGCCGTAGCCAATGGGGACGGTGGCGATCGTCGTATTTTGGTCCGCTTTAAAAGTCAGGCCGTAGCTGATTGGCGCGCCCGCTGGCACCTGCTTAAGAAAGATCACCCTCGACTTAATCGCCATGGCCGGTTTGAGCGCCACGCTTTTTGAAGTTCCTGGCGACGGATAGTAGCCGTACAGCATGACCCCGGGCCGTACCATGTCGTAATACGAATTCGGCAAGTCCAGGACGGCACCGCTGTTGGCCAGATGGCGCAGGGGAATGTGGATGTCGTTGGCCTCCAATTGCCCCAACACCGCCTGGAATCGCCTCAATTGCGTCTCAGCGAAGGTCTTGTCTCCACTGTCCGAAGAGGCAAAATGCGTGTAAATGCCAGCCATTTCGATTGACTTCAACTCCGAAACCGTTTGTACAAACTCGGCGGCCTTGTCCCAGGCAACCCCAACCCGTCCCATGCCCGTATCCACTTTGATGTGAACTCGGGCTGGTCGGCTCAAATCAGCCGCCCTGTTTGCAAGCGCCACGGCCCGGTCATAATCATACAGCGTTAACTCCAGATTGAATCGCAAGAAGTCTTCAATCTGATGGTCAAAAAAACCGCCAAAAACCAAAATGGGGCAATGGAATTGGCGTTCGCGCAGAAGGATTCCTTCTTGTAGCAAGGCCACGCCTAAATAGTCTGCCCCATTCTGCAAGGCAAGGCTTGCGACCTCCTGAACCCCGTGTCCGTAAGCGTTGGCTTTGACCACGGCCATGAGCTTTGCCGGCGCGATGTGTTTTCTGGTCTCTCTGATGTTGTGGGCAATGGCGGCCAAGTCTATTTCCACCCAGGCAGGGCGCGTGTTCGCATTCTCCAATAAGCTATCCACTGCTTTCTACGGGGCTGTCAATTCAGTGGCACGTTTGTTTTCTGCCTGAGGCTCTTTGGCCATCAAGAAAGCCTGGATGAATTCATCCAACTGGCCGTCCATGACGCCCTGAACGTTGCTGGTTTCAACGCCAGTGCGGTGGTCTTTAACCATGGTGTAGGGATGAAAAACATAAGAGCGGATTTGGCTGCCCCAGGCAATGTCTTTTTTGCCCTTGGAAATCTCGGTTCGCTTTTCTTCTTCCTCTTCCTGCTTTCTCTGGTACAATCGCGACATCAGGATCTTCATGGCGCTTTCTTTGTTCCTGTGCTGCGACCGTTCGCTCTGGCATTGCACGACAATGCCTGTGGGCAGGTGGGTAATGCGCACCGCAGAACTGGTTTTGTTCACATGTTGCCCTCCGGCACCGCTGGCCCGGTAGGTATCTATGCGCAAATCATTGCTGTCGATGGTAATTTCAATATCGTTTTCGACTTCCGGATAGACAAACACGGAGGCAAAAGAAGTGTGTCGGCGGCGGTTAGCATCGAATGGCGAAATTCTTACCAACCGGTGCACGCCCGCTTCTGCTTTCAAATAGCCGTAGGCATAGGGTCCTTGCACTTCTAAGGTTGCACTCTTAATGCCGGCTTCGTCTCCCGCTTGCAAATCCAAAACTTCGCAGGCATATCCTTTCCGCTCAATCCAACGCGTGTACATGCGCAGCAACATCTGTGCCCAGTCCTGAGACTCCGTACCGCCGGCGCCAGGATGAATGGTCAACAACGCATTCTTCTTGTCATCTTTACCCCCCAACATATTCTGAAATTCGGCCTCTCCAATGCTTTGCTCTAACTGCCGCAGCTCGGATTCCACTTCCGCGGCAGTTTCTGCATCTTCCTCTTCACGGGCCAGCTCCAATAAAAGGTCTAATTCCTCTTGCTTTGCATGAAGCTTGCCGTACAGCTCAACCGTCTCTTTGAGACCGCTCATCTGCCGCATCACTTGCTGCGCCTGCTCCTGGTCGTCCCAAAATCCGGGCTCGGCAGTTTTCTTCTCTAAATCCTCAACGAGTTTTTCTTTGTGTGCGACGTCAAAGACACTCCTTTAAATTCAAAAGTCTTTGATTTAATTCACTTAGCTTATCTTCCAGGTCTTCAAACATTTGTCGACGCTCCCAATTCTTTTTAACCGCAGGGTTATGATCTCAAATTTAGAGACAAAATATACGACAAAAATAGATTATTGTCAAGCCTTAAGAGGGGAGCGCCAGCCGCCAGAACACTCCAAAGTCCACGCAACCAAAAGGGCCGCCGCTCACTGCCACAGCTTGCGGATTTCATCCGTTAGCCCCAAATACTCCCAGCGCTGCAAGGCGATGGGCACATTGCCGTTTTCCATCATGTAGTCGTGATAGTCTCTCAAGCTGAATTTGTTTCCTAACCGGATTTTCGCATCCGCGATGAGCTGGAGGATTTGCAATTTGCCAATCTGGTAGGAAATAGCCTGCCCTGGTGTGGCGGCAAAAAATCCCGCTTCCTGCACAGCAGTCTGCGCATCCATGGGCACGGTGGCGGCCAGATATTTTCCGGCGTCCTCGATGGTGTACTTTCCAATAGCCAGATTTACATCGACGTCCACGCGCAGCGCCCTTAGCCGCATGAAGCGGTAGATGATTTCCCGCGTGTGTGGCCGGTCGTCGAACAGCCCGAACTGAAGCATGAGCTCCTCCACGTAGAAGCCGATACCCTCGTTGGCGCCGGAATCGAAATAGTGGCGTCTAATAGGGTCGGGATTAGCCCAGGAACGAGCCAACTGGAAATAATGCCCGGGCACCCCTTCGTGCACGATGATGGGTCGGGGATCCTGAGCCGATGCCAGCCTGAAGAAGGGCAGGTCTCTCGACGGCTCCGGAATGTAGCTCACCGCATCTTCGTCCAGTCGCGTCTCTGAGGTCAAATCGTCCGCCACACCCATAAACGCCAACGGCGCAACCGTGGCCGGGGTCTTTGCGTTGCGGTAATGGTGCAGCCAATCGGGCACGCTCATAATGCCCTTTTCCACGAGAAACTCTCGAATCGCTGCTTCATCTTTCTGAGATTGCTCAACTTGAGCCTCTGCGCTGGCAAAGAGCGCGGCGGCTGGAATCTTAGAGTTGCGCAAGCGTTCATAAACGTCGAAAGCGACCGAACGTGCCCATGCCAATCGCCCCATCCGCAGCAGCTCTTTCGGACTCAACGGCATCAAGGCGACGTTTTTCAGAAAATAGGTGTATCCTTCACGACCAACATTGAACCTGGCCCGCATGTCCGGCCTTTGGGATTCCAACCAATCTTTGTAACGTGCCAAAGCCTCAGCGCCTCTTTTGACCGCCAGATCTAATTTAGAGTGGTAGGACTTCTGCATCACCTTCTTCAGGGCCGCGGCGGTCTGACTGAGCCTGTCTCCGCTGTGGTCCAGCTCAGCCAGGGCGATCCGAGCAAACGCGGCAACCGGCTCACTCAAGTTGCGTTGGGCGTGTTCAATGGTTGCTGGGAACGAATTCAGCCGCAGAATAATATTGCGGGCCCGGGCATCGGTCATGGGCGACTGAATGAGCAGCAGTTCGTACAACGCCCCAAGGGTTTGTTGCACGTAGAACGCCGGATTGCGTTGTGGCAGCCGCAGCACATTCAATTCCCAGTTCACCCGCTCAATGGCCGACCGCAGGAGAAGATAGTCGACGCTGTCCGCGCGCGTCCACCCGTCCCTGGGAATCGCGCTCAATTGGTCGCCAAATTCGACGTATTTTCCCCTGTACGCTTTTAATGCCTCGGGCGAGTAGTTGGGGACCCAGCCATCGGGACGTTCCACCCGGGGAATGTCGTCGCCCGTCGCCGGCTGTGTGACCGCGCGCCAGGCAAAAAATTCGCTGGCGAGCTTTTGCAGCGGCGGGTTGTTCTGGGTAAAGCCATTACCAGCAAACAGAATAAAACAACAAATGAGTCCTCTCATGGTCAATTCCTGGTTAAGTTACTGCGGCCCTGCCTCAGTGGACGATATGGTCGAAAAAATAGTAAACTGGAAGTCGCTTTATGCCGGGATTCCGTTCGGCGCAAAGTAAATCGGCTTGTTGCACAATCTCCGCAAGCAACGGCAGGGTTGACTAGTTCAGTTTTCTGCAAATTTAGGCTAAACCGGCAAAAAGTCAAGAACTATCTCATGCTTAAGAAGCGGTGCCCTCATGTTAACAAAATTTTAAATCTTGACTTTTACCTTGTTTGGATTTAAATTTAGCACTACAAAATTTTGGAGGACTATGAACAACAAAGCTCGAGATTTCCACGTATATCGTTCAGCCAAACCAATCAATTGCTACAAACTAACTTCCAAAGCAATTAGGAGAGGGGAAGTAAATTATGGGTGACGTAAAACGACGGGTTGTGGTAACCGGAATGGGCATGGTAACACCGCTTGGATTAAGTGTTGAGGAGAACTGGCGTGCTTTATTGGCTGGAAAATCTGGAATCGGCCCTCTGACCAAGTTCGACATTCCCGAATTTCCGGTCAAAATTGCTGGTGAAGTCAAGAATTTTGCGCCGGAAAATTATATCGACAAAAAAGAAATCAAGAAAATGGACCCGTTCATCCAATTCGCCATGGCCGCCACCGAAGAAGCGGTGAAACATTCCAGGCTGATTATCGACGACAGCAATTCTGAGAGAATCGGGGTCATCGTTGGTTCCGGTCAGGGCGGCATTAGCGTAATCGAACAAAACACCTTGAAAGCCTACGGGGGTCAAATCAACCGCATCTCCCCTTTCTTCATTCCCTCGGCCATCATCAACCTGGCTTCGGGGCAGATTGCCATTAAATACAAAACACGCGGACCCAGCTACGGCGTCGTTTCGGCTTGCTCAACCGGCGTCCATGCCATAGCCGACGGCTATTTTACCATTTTGCGCGGCGACGCCGAGGCCATGATCGTGGGAGGCAGCGAGGCCACCCTGGTACCGGTTGCCATGGGCGGATTTAACAACGCCAGAGCCCTTTCTTTGAGAAATGACGAACCCGAAAGAGCCAGCCGCCCGTTCGACCTGCATCGAGATGGCTTTGTCTCCAGTGAAGGCGCGGGCGTGCTTATCTTAGAAGACCTCGCTTTTGCCAGGAAACGCAACGCCGTCATTTACGGCGAGATCATTGGCATCGGCATGAGCACCGATGCCTTTCACATCACGGCCCCGGATCCAGAAGGTCGGGGGCCAAAAACTTGTATGCGCAATGCCTTGCGGAATGCAGACATTCAGCCTGAGCAAGTGGACTACATCAATGCCCACGGCACTTCAACACCCTTGAACGATGTGACCGAAACCAATGCTGTCAAGGAGATTTTCGGCGACTACGCCTACGCCGTGCCTATGAGCTCGACAAAATCCATGACCGGCCATCTCTTGGGGGCAGCCGGCGCCATTGAAGCGATCTACTGCCTCAAGGCCATGGAAAACCAGATTATTCCCCCGACCATTAACTACGAAACCCCGGACCCGGAATGCGATCTCGACTACGTCCCTAACGAGCCGCGCAGAGCCAAATTGGATATCTGCCTGTCGAATTCATTTGGCTTCGGGGGCACCAACGCCAGCCTGGTTCTGAAACGGTATTAAGTCGCGTTTAGACAGGGCCTGAACCTTATTGGTCCTAAGTACCTGCGGAGCCAAATTCTGTCCTTTTTTGAACTAAACTTTCGAAGTTCAATAAGGTTCTACTTGCGGTCAAACAGGGTCAGGTCAAAGGCAAACCGCTGAGGTCACAAACTCACATTTAATCACCAAAGCTAAGAGGCTCTCATGTTAGACTTGACGAAGCAACTTGTCTTTCTTCTCTTGACCATTTCGTTAGGATGGCTCTTCCTGTCGTGCAGCGAAGACAAAATCGTCTCGATCGAAAAAGAAAAGGGCAGCATCGTGGGTGTGGTCCATCCTAAAGAGGCCCGGGCCACCGTGAAAGCCATGCAGGCCGTAGAAATCCGGCGGGCCGTCACCGACGAGGAGGGCCTGTTCCGCATCGACAGCCTGACCGTGGGCGTTTATGATTTGGAGATTACCCCCAGGGCTTTAGCAAGAAATCGCTGCCCGGGGTGGTGGTTTTCGATGGCGGCGTTACTTCGGCGGGAGAAATCGACCTGAGCCGCGTGCCAGCACAAATCTACAACACCTATCCTGTCGATGGTGAAATCGAGTTCCCCATGCATTCCAGAATCAGCATTCGCTTTAATGAACAAATGGATCGTGAAAGTGTGGAATAGGCTTTTTCCCTGTCTCCGCCTGTTGACGGCGTCATCTCCTGGAGTTCCTCTTCCCGCGGAACGAACTTGTTATTCCAACCGACCCCCCGTCTAAAACCGGAAACAGACTACCTGCTGCAACTCACCCGCACCGCCCTAACCGCCGCAGGGGACAGTTTGGAGCTGCCGCTTGTCATCAAGTTTAGCACCCAACCCGTGCGGGCCACCAATATTTCGCCGCCGAACGGTTACATTTTTGTAAACCCTTTCGTCCCAATCGCCGTGGGATTCAATACCCTCATGAACACAGCGAGTGCAGAAAACGCCTTTACCGTTTCCCCTCAAACGTCAGGCGGTTTTGTGTGGAGCGGTTTGAGCGGATTGCGGTTTACGCCCAGCAAAGGCTTGCTCACAAATACCAAATACACGGTATCTTTGAACACCGCGGCCCAGGATTTCGAAGGATTTGCGTTGAAAGAACCCCTGGAGTTTTCATTCACCACCGACTTTCTCCGGGTCGTGAACAACTCACCCAACAACCAACAAACCTTCGTGGACACTTTAGCCAGCCTTTATATCCGTTTCAATGCGTCGGTGGATCGGGAGGCCGTGGAATCGGCTTTTTCCACCACGCCGGCGGCTTCAGGGGAATTCCGCTGGTTGACCGGCTACAACTTCAATTTCACACCGTCTCCGGCCTGGCAACCCAACACGGAATACACCGTGCGCATCGACACGACGGCCACAGACTTGGGTGGCAATGGACTTCCGGCACCGTTTAGCTTTTCATTTACCACCCGACCGTGACGCAGAAGTTCTCGCCTTAGCGCCAATAACGCTGCCGTTTTGGCGTGTCCGGCAACCACTTGGCAGAACGCCAGGCCAGTTTTGTCTTGCTTTTGAACTTATTTATCCTATATTTGGTCAATTCCAAATGGCATCCTTCTGACTTTTGAAGAATGAAACCGCAGAATCCTAAAGGAACTGGCTTTGCTCCAAAAACCCATTTACGTATTTGCATTTATCCTATCCCTGCTCTCCGCGAATCCGCTTCACAATGACATAAAATGGGCGCCTTACGGCTTCTTCAAGGCCGCCCCTATTACTGAATCTTCGGGCATTGTAAAAAGCCGACAGTACCAAAACGTATTCTGGACCCACAACGACTCCGGCCATGAAGCGCAGCTCTTTGCCACCACCACCCGGGGCGATTCCCTCGGTGAGATTGGTATTTCCGGAGCTACCAACATCGATTGGGAAGATATTGCCGTGGACGACTCCGGCCACATTTTCATTGGGGACTCGGGAAACAATTTGAACAAACGCAAGAACCTGGTGATCTATGTCGTCGATGAGCCTGACCCTGTTGAAACTCACGCGGTGCAAGTCGTTAAACGCATTCCATTCCAGTACCCCGACCAGAAATATTTTCCCAACCTTTTGAATTTGAATTTTGATTGTGAGGCGCTCTTCTGGGCCAGCGGCCACCTGTACATTCTAACCAAAGACCGCAGCGATCGAAAAACCAGGCTGTACCGGTTTGGGGCACTGAAAAACAACCAGAAGCAAGTGGTGACCAAAATAGGCGAGTTCGAAATCGACGGCATGGTGACGGCTGCGGACGTCTCTCCCGATGGGGAAAAACTGTTGGTCCTGTGCTACGAGTACATCTACCTGTTTGAGAAGCCGCCTCAAGACGACAATTACCTGTCCGGCCATTACAAACGCATACGGCTGGAAGCCCGTCAAAGCGAAGGCATTTGTTTTGACGGCGCCTATTTCTTGTTCGCCAACGAACAAGGCGAGATTTACCGTCTGCCACTGTCCTATTTCGACACTCACGACGCCTTTCTCCCGCCCTTGCCAAAACTTGTTGTTGAGAAGACACGTGTGTCTGCAAACGACGGATTGTCGCCGCCTCCCGGCTGGACGCAAATGCCGCTGCGAGCAAACCCCTTTTCCCAGCTCACGCCGACCAAATGCGACACCCCGCTGGTCCAGATTACCTGGTCGGAGCGGGGCATTGAACTGCTCATTCAGAATTGGCGATTCCCCCCTGAATTGAGAAACAATCGAAGGGTTTTGCAGATCATGCTTGGTCTGAACCATAAGAGGACCGTTGCGCTGGAGAAAGGAGCGTATGTTTGGGACCTGGTCTGGAACCGGGGCAATTTGCGATTCAAGAGATTCTTTCCCCCCAGCGTCCACAACCTTCAAGTCCCCCAATGGACCGTCGAAGAAGACGATGGCAAAAAGACCGTGCGCATTTTCATACCCAGTGAAATCCTGGGGTCCCCACCCATGGTCGCGGGAAAACGCTACCTGTTCAATCTGATCCTGAATCCGTTTAAGTCGTGTGAATGGTACTGGGCTACGGACAGCACGACCTACTCCTACCTCAATCCCTATGTCTGGGGCGAATTGCTTCTCATCGATTAGATTTGTGCGTCTGTGCCTGATACCTCAGAAGGTCGGCCTTCGATGCCCATTTTTTTCTTCAAAGTCGCCAACGAATCCGACGCTTTTGCCGCAGACGGTTCCTCTAAGACTTTGTCAATCTCTGCATCCACTCCCAAATCGATTTCCGAGATGTCGCCGTAAGCTTCAGCCAGAGATTCTTCTTCCTCGACTTTGTTCTTCATCTTTTCCAGCATGGAAATAGTCCCGGAAGAATCGACGTTGGCCAGTTGCTGGTTGATTTTGCGCATGGACTGGGCTGTTCTTGCTCTTGCTTTCAAGGTAACGAGCTCGTTTTCATACCGGGTAACGGTCTGCTTGAGCTTCTCAACTTTAGCCTGAAGCTTATCAGACATTTGCTGCTGCTGCTTGTAGTCCGTTTGCAAAGTGGTCGACCGGGCCAGAGCCTCTTCCTTCTTCGACAACGCCTCGGTTGCTAACCGTTCTGCGTTGGCTTGCTCGAGTTCACCATTTTGCATTTTTTGTAAAAGCAGCATGGCTTTGCGTTCGTAGTCCTGGGCCAGTTTTTTTTGATCGTCGGCATCTTTCTTCAACCGAATCGCCGTAGCCTTCACCTGGGCCAGGGCGGTCATGGATTGCTGCAGATCTTTTTTCAAGTCCCGAATCCCCTGTTCGGTCATCTTAATGGGGTCTTCAAGCTTATCGACGATGTTGTGAGCCTCGGCCTGCCCCACTTTGAATATCCTCTGAAAAACACTTGCCATAATTGCCTCCTGTAAAGCTTGGGTTGAATTTATCGTTTAGTAAACTCTAACAATTCTGCACCATGCTCCGCCATAGCCAGAGACAGTGCACGTATGGAGCCTTCCAATTCATTTAAATCCAGGTTCTCTAATTGCAGGGTATCCCGGAAAAGGACATTCTTCCCCTCGTCGTCCAATACAAATGCCCCGTGAACCAATGAGCGGTTCATCTGCAAGAGCCGTTTGAAAAAGTAATCCGACTCCTTCGGCACCAGCATGATCAACTGCTCCAAAATAACGATGGGCGGCTCGCAATCTACGATCAAGTTGCTGATTCCGCTCTCCTCGTCTTCGACCACCACGAGCTCCTCGGCCGCATTCTCATCGACGATTTTGAGATCCAGGTCAAGCAAATAGTGTTTGACCTTGTCCAGGTTTTCTGACATGTTTGTTCTCCTTATTTTTTGGTATTATTTTTTGAGTCTTTTGACCAATTCTTCGTAAGCGTGATTCAAGCCCTGGGTCAGCTCATTGGCCACGCGACGCTTTTCCGCATCGTTTGAATGCAGATCCGGATGATATTTCCTGACCAGGCGCTTCCAGGCCGCGCGCACGGTTGCTAGATCCGAGCCACAAGGCACCTCGAGATTCGCGTAGTAGCGAGCGAGCGTCGCGTCCACAGAAACTTGTGACGACGCCTGCTGGCCGTCCGCGGGCTCCTTGCGAAAACGAAAATGCTGCTCTGTGCAAAAGTCTTCACTTAGCTCTGAAGCCACGGTGTCTTCAAGACTTGCATGGATATTGGCGCGTACAATTTTTCTTAACCGACCGAATAAATTCATGTTAAACCATTCCAGATGTCAAGCACGGTATAGTCTTGACCCCAAAGCACTGAACGCTCAGTAAATGTCCCAGGCCCCTTGTTGGTAATAGCGAAAAACTGCCAGATCGAGTTCATCGTTTGTCTTCACGGTATCGATTCGATCCAGAATTCCTTTGCCAAAGTTGAGCATGCTCAGCATGGCCTCGTGATTTAAAAACCGTGTCTCCACGTGCTCAAACCGCAACTGCGACAATCGCTGTTTCAGCCGGCTTGAATCGAGACCGGGAGCCCTGCTCCCGATCACCCACGCCCATTCGCCCAGCGTCGGGATTTGGTTGTGATACGCCACAGCCGCAATGCCGGCTGCACGCATGGACTTCAGAATGGACAAAAAGGCGTTTTTCGAAAACATAGGACTGGTGGCCTGAGTCACAACGGTACCCCCGCGGGTCAAATGGTGCAGCACCGTCTGGTAGAACTGGCGCGTGTACAATCGGGCTAATCCCACGGTCTTCGGATCCGGCAAATCGACAATAATGACATCGTACAATCGGTCGTCTTGCTTGAGAAAAACATAGGCATCCCGGTTCAAGATTTGCACTCTTGCATCGTTGAGCGCATCCTGGTTTAGCTTCAGAAAAATGGGATGGGTTCGGCCCAATTTGGTCATGGCTGGATCGATGTCGACCAACAACACGGTCTCTACCTGAGGATATTTGAGCACTTCGCGTACGGCCAAGCCATCGCCGCCACCGAGGATCAAAATATTTTTTTTGAAGGAGCTCAAGGTCATAGCCGGGTGCACCAGAGGTTCGTGGTAACGCTCTTCGTCGTAGCTGCTGAACTGTTCGTTGCCGTTCAAGTAGAGCCAGTAGTGATCTTTCCATTCGGTCATCACGATGCGCTGGTAAGGCGTTTGTTGCTGGTAAACAACTTTGTCGCGATATTTCTTTTGTTCCCCAAACAACACGATGGGTTCGGCCAGAAAGGTCAGAAGTCCAAGGATCACAGGGATAACCAAAACACCGACAGTCAGAGAGTTTCGGTGCTTGAGTAGTTTTCTGTACTTCAGGAAAAGAGCGGAAGCGACCAGGAAATTGATGCTCCCCAGGAGGATGGGCGTGTAGGTCAACCCAAGACGGGGAAGCGCAACAAATGCGAACAAAAGGCCGCCGAGCAAAGCGCCATAGTAGTCATTCTCCATAACTGAGCTAATGTTGACACGCAGCTCTTCGAAAAAATTGTTGAGTCGCGCGGCGATGGGTAGTTCAAGGCCAATCAAGATACCGATAAGCAAGGACATCAGGTAGATAACCGGTGCAATGAATTCTACATAGGCAGAGAGGTAATAAGTGAGCGCTGCACTCAGGGCGCAAAGAACAGAAAGCGCAAATTCGACCAGCACAAAGACGTCGAGCAAAGACCCGCGCACGTATTTGCTCAAACGACTGCCCAGGCCCATGGCGAAAAGCATCAGAGACACCGTGAGGGTCCACTGCAAGACCGCATTGCCCAGCAAATAACTGGCTAAGGTGGAAAGAACGTACTCCGCAACAATGCCCGCCAGTCCGGTAGCAAAGATGCAAGCTTTGAGCACAAAACTTCGGCGGTCCCCACTTTTCTCGCCTCTCAAATTCTTCTCCACCCCTTCGTCGGGCGAATCTGCCACAATGGAAACCCGCATTTTATATCCTCAATGTTCCAACAATTCGAGAACCACTTCTAACACATTTGGTAGCTCAAAAAGCCAACGTCCAGTCTATAGCACCCAACCAATCAGAAACGAGGCCGCAATGTAAGAAAAGGCCTCGATGGCACCAGCCCCCACGTTGGGCACCTCCTGGTTCACCAATTCCTTGGTCAGGCGCTCTCCGGGCAACAGAACCTTGTCGGTGACCACGCGCAATACCGGAAGCATGATGAGGCCGAACAAAATGAAACCTCCGAATTGGGTCAAGTTTTCCTGCCAGGAGACGAAATCGCCGCTGGCGCCGATGCGAATGACGTTTCCGATGGCTACAATCATACCGGCAAAGGCCACGCCCACAGCCACGTTGTCCTTCTCGATTTCATCGTTGACATCGAAAGGGGTGATGAAATTGTAGAGAAAACTGGCGATGATCAGGACGAGCTGACCCAATATCCAAAAGGTTCCCGCGGTTATCAAATCGCCCCCTTCGCCCGAGATGGCGCCGAAGATGATCAGGCCTACCGCAACATGGTTAGCCGCCTCAATGATGCCCGTCCCAACATTGCGATCCTCGATAATCTCCTTGACGTTGTCAAATTTGTAGAGAATAACCTTGTCATTAATAAAAGCAGAAAGGTTGAGCAAAATGATAGAAAGAATTCCATACAAAAAGATGTCGATGATGTCTTCCACCCAACCGGCTGAAGGCCCGATGAGAACGCCACCGATGGCCAATACCAGGCCCAGGTAGTAACCAACGACGGCAACGGCAAGCGCGAAGTTGTCTTTTTGCAGGAGCTCTTCCTGAAGCACAAATCTCCGGTTGATTTTGTCATAAACAAACTTTCCAAAGAAAAAAAGCACGAAAACCGCTACGAGATAGACAAGGGCGGTTACCACTTGATCAACGGTCATGTCAACCTCCGTTTTCTAATAAGAGTTATTTTCCAAAACCTCCGCTGCGGCTGCGAAACCCGCTCATGTTGCTTCTTCGGGCCCTGCGTTTTACTTTCTGGGCAAAGCGTGATTTTCGCTCGAACTCCCGTTGTCGGCGCCGCTCAAAAAACGTTTTGTTGGTCTGCTTGGTGTATGAACCGCTGGTGCCATATTCGCGATTTGGACCATAATAAGGGGTACCGCGGGAACGATAATTCCGGTAGGTGTCCCAGTCAGAGCGGTAAATGGGCCGACCAAACATGCCAAACATGTGACTGAAGAACGCATACTTGCCGTAGAATTCCCAAAAAGAATTGCCGCGGTCGTCACGCCTCCAGTTGCCATATCTTGAGTCACCGACATATTGATAACCGGGCGGATATTGGACATCCGCAACCTTGCCATCCGCTGATTTCGAAACCAGAACCATGCCCAAATAATTGGCATACTTCTCAAATTCCCGTTTGCTGACTTTGTACCAGTCCGTAACAGTCTCCTGATAGGTAGGATTCTCAGCGTCCGAGCTCTTTTCGGCGTAGACCACCTTGTAGCGGTGATAGTAATCTTTGAAGAAGTTGCCCTCCTCTTTCATGTCTTGCAATATGACGGAATACTCAGGATAGCTTCGCAGTTGACGCTTTATGCCATCCAGTGGGGAAGCGGAAGCACAAGCGACCAACAAAACTGTTAGGAATAGCCAGACGTTTTTTCTTTTAACTTTCACCTCCAAGCCCTCCTTAATTATTTTGAAATCCTTGGAACGGCTGAAATAATTTATTTACTCTAAGGCAATACGAGCCAACTCAATCATTCCCAGCGGGTAGAATGCTGGAAAACTGGTATTCTTCCACGTAATACCCTTCCGCAGCTTCAAACTCTGTTTCGCCCCACTGTTCGATGACGACAAAATGTTCGTCTGCTTCGTCGATGAAATCCCAGTAGATGAATTCCCGGCCGTCTCCCTTGCCATCTTCGTACAAGTGGCCGGAACCGGTTTCATCGAGAAAATAGTTTCTACCTTTGCACACAATCTTATTGGGGGCATCATCATGTTCAATGATGTATTGACGAATATCTCCTTCAATAGCACCCATGGGTAGCTTTTTTGAAAAAGTCCATTCAACGTCGTCATCCTCGGCGCGTTCTAAATACCATTTCTCCCGGCCACTGGTTAGTTCCCACTCGTCGGTAACGTAGCCTTCACCATAATCGTAGCGATTGTAAGCCGTCACTTCCCAGGTCTTCAGGTCGTAGTCTACGTAAAATCCCACCCTAAGTTTGGAAAGCACCAAATCTTTCAGAGGATCGAAATCCTCTTCTTTTTTCTTAAACAGATCCTTCAGTCCCATAAAAAATATCGCCTCGCTTTAATACATTTTCTGCACTTTACGGCTCCTAAGGTAACCAATTGTTTCTGAAAAGTCAACAACCTAACACTTGTTGTTTTTGCTGGATTCCTGCTTCGGTCATCCGGCGGCTGCCCGACGGCAGATTCGCGGGCATGAAATGTCTGTTACAATTTTTGGCAGTTCGGTCAAACGCTAATTATCCGGATCGCCCAGCTTCTTGAAAAC
>JBHHYI010000050.1:0-25136 GCA_046757525.1 bacterium
ATCGTGCAGATTTTACATAGCAGAACTGCATGTGTCGCCCTGCCACCTAATAGCTCAAATTCCGAACAAACCCGGCCCTTCTCGGACAAGCTCAGCAGCCCCAAAAGCACTGTGCAAGTCATCCCGAGTAGGTCACCGCTGTTCAGGTGCCGTATCGAGGGGTGACGGGCGTCGATACGTCTCGACCAAAAAGCGGTCGGGACTACTCAGGACGACTACCTTTGTGCTCAAAGAAAAGCAACTGTCATTTTGCTTCAGAGGAGCATTTCATAGAAGTTGTACCGTAGGAATGAAACCAAAGGCCGCACCGGTGACTCGACGCTGAGCGTCGGGGAGGGCGTTCCCACGGAGACCGTGGGAACGAGAGAAAAGAGCCCCGCAATCCGGTGCAGCAGCATTGCTTTAAACGTCGGAAACGTTGGCGTTTGTCTGAGATTCGTCAATTTATTGACAAAATAATTAAGGTCATAATGGTCGGAGCTTTTAATCATTTTGCCAAAAAATTATTCTGCCTTTGAAAATGAGAACGTTTCTTAAAACCAGTGTGCACGCTTTGGGTGCTATTACATGAAAAAATCAGGCATCTGCCCGCGCAATCGCGACGATTGCGTTACGTACAACAGAGCGTTTCCTAAAGGGTGGCCGGTATTTGAAGCGTGCAACGAAAAACCAGAGGGACGTTAGGATGCGTCCTGAAGAGCCGAGTCAAGGTGCGCGAGGCCTGACATCCCTCAGATTTTCGCTCTGAACGAGCGAAAATCTGTCTCCCTTCAAAGGGAAAAATCGCCTGGGCAAAAACCGGTGAAGGTTTGAGAAAGGAGCAAACGAGGAGGTAGGATGGCGGGGCACAAATGATCTGGTGGCAAACGGCAAAGAATCACCGCCACAAAAGAATCAGTTCATTTTATCCTCTTTAATCCATTTCTTCACGATGTCCAAAATGGACTGCGTTTCAAAGGGTTTGGCGATGTAGTCATCGCAACCGGCCACAAAAGTCTTCTCGCGATCGCCCTTCATGGCCTTCGCAGTCATCGCTACGATTGGGATGTGTTTGATCTTCTGTTTATCTTTGATGATCTTGGTTGCCTCGTATCCGTCCATGCCGGGCATCATGATGTCCATCAGGATTAAGCTTGGCTTGAGCGACTCCGCTTGTTTTACGGCTTCCCGGCCGTCATCCGCCACGAAGACGTCATAACCGGCTTCCTCCAGAATGAACTGCATGGCGTATTGCGTATCTTTGTCGTCATCGACCAACAGGATTTTTTCTCGTGGTTTTCCGTCCGAAGCCTTTTTCTTGCCCTTGGAGTTACTCCTTTTGTTCTCCTTGCGCTTAAATTGCAAAAACCTGGGCAAATCTAACAAGACCTTTTTCTTTTTGGGTTTGGATTCGAGATTCCTCAAAAAATCAACCAGCCTGAGTGGCTCAAATGGTTTAACAAAATACTCGGCTGCTCCCAATTCAAGAGCTCTTTCTTTTTCTGCCAATATTGAAGCAATGATGACCGGAATGTTCTGAAGCTCTCCATCTTTTTTCAAATCGCCGAGAATGTCCCAACCGTTCTTGTTGGGCATGAGAATGTCCAGCGTAATTGCGAATGGCTTGTAGGTGCGTGCCAATTGGAGGACATCCTCCCCGTTTTGCGGAAAAAGGATTTGATAGTTGTGTTGGTGCAAATACTGCCGCATGATGTAGATGACCTCTTTCTCATCGTCGATCACTAAGACCAGTTTCTTCTCTTGGTTCAACCGGTCACGGTCATCGACAACTTCGATTTCAACTTTGGGTAGCAGCTTTTGGGAAAATTGCTCGTCCAAATCGATGACTTTAGCGCCGGCCATGTCAGCTTTTTGTTTGATGGGAATCAATAATGTAAAAGTGGACCCCTTTCCAATCTGGCTTTTCACAGAAACGGAGCCTCCTAAGATTTGTACCACCTTCTTGGTTATGGCCAGGCCTAAGCCCGTGCCGCCATACCTTCTGGAATCAGAACTGTCGATTTGGTGGAACTCATTGAAGATTTCGTCGATGCGATTCTGAGGAATGCCAATACCCGTGTCGGAGACTTCTATGCTCAGTTCTGCAAGACTTTTCAAGCCGACTTTGACGGTAATGCCTCCGCGGCGCGTAAACTTGACAGCATTGCTCAACAGATTGATCACAGCTTTGGTGATCTTGTCCTGATCCGAATAGATTTCCTTCGGAACATCCAGCGCAAGTTTGTAGTCCAGCGTCAATCCCTTCTCATCGCATAATGGCCGGATGTGCTCGATGGTTTCTTCAATGACCGCTCCGATTGGCACGACGGAATACATGGGTTCGATCTTTCCGGCTTCGATCTTAGACAGGTCGAGTATATCGTTGATCAAATTGAGCAAGTTTTTGCCGCTTCTTTGAATAATCTCGAGCTGTTTGATCTGTTCCTGGTTGAGATCTCCGGTCATGCCACGACTCAAAATATCTGACAGGGTGATGATGGCATTTAACGGCGTTCGCAGCTCATGGGAAACGTTGGCGAGGAATTCAGATTTTAACTTGTTGGCCTGTTCCAATTCGTTCGCTTTGTCGCCGACCTCCTGAAACAGGCGAGCATTCTCAATGGCCAAGGCGGCGCGCTCTCCCAATTCCTGTGCCAATTGAAATTCCTCGGTGCGGTATTCTCGATTGGGATTCAATGAGAGATGAATCATCGCTCCGATGATTCGTCCCCTAACCCGCAGCGGCAGGATTATTAGAGAAGAAATGATGAAATCGCGCACGATGAAATGAAACTGCGTTTCCTTAAAATCGTTCATTTCATCGGGAAATGGGCGAGAGGCCAAAAGCGGTGTACCGTTGGCGACCACCTTCCCCACCAGGCCATCGCCAATGCGACACGGAAAATAGTCGTTTCCTTTGAGAAAGAGTTCAACCAGGATGGGATTCTCGTGAAAGGTGGATTGGGGCTTCAGGTATTCACTGCCCTCGTCCAGGAGGATCAAGCTGCAAAATTCGCCAATCGCTTTGGCACCCTTGTTGACGATGGCTTCCAACACCTCCGTCATATTCAGACTTGAATGGAATATCTTGCTCATCTCGGCCAGAAGTCTCGCCCGCTTTTCGTTTTCCTTTTGCGCCTGGAACAAACGCGCGTTGTTGATTGCCAGGGCAGCCTTGTCCGCAAAAATCTCCAAATCGCGAATATTCTCAACCACTGGCTTTTTGCGGTCTTCGGGGTCGTCGACGCTGATGATACCAAGTATCTTGTCTTTGGTGCGAATGGGTACCAGCAGCGCATCCATGGAATCCCATTCATCTGATTGTCGGGGGCCTAAATCTGAATAGACGGTGTACGGAGCTCTCCGCTCAATCAAATTCGCCTGATGACTCACAAAATAGGAGTTGCTGATTCTAAATTTTTCTCTTAAGTATTTTTCAGTGTGTTCAAATGGAATGTCTCCCCAATTCATCACCTCTTCGACCTGCGCCGGTTCTAAGCCCGCGGCTGCCACGGGGCGCGAAGTGCGCTTTTCATAATCTCTCAGCGAAATAATGACCTTGTGCCAACCCAGGGTTTGCACCGCTTCACAAATCTTGTTCAAAATGACGTCGATGTCAACATTGAGCCGGATCTCCTCACCAATCTCCAACAAGTTGCCCAGTTGCTTAACCTTTTGCCTGAGCTTGCTGGTTCTTTCCTCCACTTTGTTTTCTAAGTTTTTCGTATAATCCTTAAGCTCGTTTTGCAGCCTCTTGTACTCCGTAATATCCCGACCCACTGCCATGGCGCCAATGCGACGATTGTGGCTGTCGAACAATGGTTTGGCATACCAACTGCACAAGATGGACTCCCCATCAGCCGTCTTGATCGTCCCTTCGAAATCCTTGACTTCCACTTTAATGGCGCTGCCGTAGTCTTTCTCCAGACGTTTTAAGTCGTCAAAAAAGATGGGTAGATTTCTCTTGGTTAATTCTTCCGCCTGGAACTTCAGGCGTTTGATGCCAAAGTCGTTGATGAACGTGCAATTGCCCTCATTGTCGACGACTAACAGAATATCAGACATCCCGGATATCAAGCTTTGATAGTAGGTCTTTGCCGACTCGAGCTCGCTGGTCTTGTTCATCAATTCTTCGGCGTAGTCCTTCAGGCTCGTTTCAAGCGTTTTTCTTCTGGTGATGTCTTTTTCGACCCACAAATAACTGGCAATCTGATTGCTATCCTCCCTGATGGGAACCACCGAGACCTCTCCGATAAACCTCGAACCATTCTTGCGCTTGGTTTCTAATTCGCCGTGCCAAATATGTCCGTTCTCGACCGTAGTCCAGATGGCCTTGTGCATGGCCTCACTGCGACGATTGTATTCCAACACAGAAGTGGTGAGGCCTATGATCTCTTCTCTTGTGCAACCAATCATGGTTTCGAATGCTCGGTTCACATAGTTGATCTTGCCTTCTAAATCTGTTATGAGAATCCCATCGGTGGAGTTTTCGATGCACTGTTGAAATATCTCAATATCGTTGGTTTTTTCTTTGACCAGATTCTCCAGCTCCAACTCAATTTTCTTGCGCTCCGTCAAGTTGGTCACCACCGCCTGGATGCCGACGTGTTGACCCCTTGCATCTGTGATTGGTACGATGTTCATCAGAACCGGAAGATCTTGATTGTCATTTGTGCGTAATTCGACTTCGAATTGTCCGCTGTGCTCATGGTCCCGCTGGTCGATTCTAAGTGTTATTTTCTCATAGTTGGCTCGGTCAAAAAAGTTGGACAGGTGTAGACCAATCAATTCCTCCTTTGAATAGTTCACCATGTCGGCAAAAGCCTCGTTGCTAAAAATGACAGAGCTTTTTTTGTCCGTAACGAAGATGCCATCTGCCATCTTTTCAATCAACTCGCGATAAATCTTTTCGCTCTTCTCCAGCTTTTCGCGCGACCTTTCCAAAGATTCCCGCAGCTCGTTTTCAAACTTAAGCAGACGAATGTGCTCTGAGAAAAACGCGATTAGGAAAGACGTGAACACAAAAAACTCCAAAACATGCCCGACATCGTAGATTACCTCGTCAAAAGAATTCCACAGCGCCAAATAGATGTTGGTGAACGTTCCAAACAGGCTTGCAATCGCTATCCAAAAATAAAAGGTTACTTTAAGCTTTAGATACCGCCGAATCAACAACAGAAAAGCGACAAAGAAAACGGCAGCCCCGAGAAAATCCAAACTTTTTTTGACCATCGTGGTTTGTTCGTTAGCAAAAAAGACGGGCGGCAAAAAAAGGAGAACAGAGACCGTCACCAAAACGACAACGGCAATGGAACTGAGGTAGGTGTACCTGATCAAAGAGACGGAGGGTCGATTATTGAATTTGTTGACCGTCGACGCCCCAACCAGCAAGTAGAGGGCAAAAAACAGGCGAGCAGAGCTGTCAAAGCCCAGAGCGATATTTTTTGAAGCCGGCAACCAGGAGATATTGTGAAAGCCAGGAAAAGTGAAATTCTGCCACAGTTGAAAAACAACAAAGACTAAGAAACCCAGCCCTAAGAACAGATATTCCTGCTTGAATTGCAGATAAAATCGCCGCAGGTAAAGTAGGAACAAGCAAACCGCCAAGAACGCAACAAAATACTCGACCAGGCCGTGTCTTTCCGGGTGAAACTCCGAAGACTTTGCCAGATGCAGAAAGAACGGGATCAAGGCCGCCAGCACGACCACCAGCAACGCAGTTGCTATTAATCGAAATTTGGGTGCGGATGTTATCTCGTTGAAATCCATTTTCAACCCCCCTTGGTAAAGAGAGTTAAGGACTAAACTGACACGCAGTTTTTACGCCACAAATCACAGCGCAGCCAAGCCAAAAACAGACCAGACAAAACCGCTGAGTTTACGTCCGGTCTATTTTCTGCTAACGCTGCCCCAGAACACTCTGCATCCCTTGACCAGCGCTGACAACACTGCGGTTATATCCAGCAAAGGGCGTTCGATGCGTTCCTGAATCATGGCCTCAAAATCGCGTAAATTTCTCGTGGTGTCTCGCACAGCGGTAATGCTGTCTTCCACCTTGACCATCTCCTTTTCTGCGGTTCTGACGATGGACCTCAGGTCCGACAAAATTTGCGTCACGTCATGGGCGACCGGCGCAACTTGCAAGCGCACCATCTCTACCAGCTTGCGAAACTCGGCAACAGCGCTATTAACTTTTAGCATGGCTACGACGACAAACAACATGATGATGAACATCAGCCCTGCAATTACAGCCAGGCTTATTGAGACAATCATGCGTGTGCTCCCGGATTAGAATTCACTCCTGAGATGCCAGTGCGGTCCTGGCAATCGTTCCTATGATCGTTTCCCCTTGGCTGTCTTTTCTTCTTTGTAAGCACTCACTCCGGCGTCGATTGCCTCCTTGATTTTTTCCTTTTCTTTTCGAACGGCGCCTTTACCCTCTTCGATGATGCCCGAGGCTTTTCCTCTGATCTCGCCCACCGCAGTCTCCGCTTCTTTGCGTAGGCTCTCCAGCTTCTTTTTGGTTTCTTCCATGAGCGCTTCCGCCCTCTTTTCCGCAAGTTCTAATTTTGACTCGGCGTCATCGCGCAAGTCCAACGATCGCTTGCGCAGCTCTTCGCGAACTTCTTTGCCCGGTTTTGGTGCGTACAGAAGTGCAAGCACAGCGCCCACAATTCCTCCAAACAAAACGCCCTTAAAAAACTCCAGACCGCTATCTCCACTGTCCGACATAATCGCCTCCTTAATTCATTGAGTTAACGAATCCCGAATTCGGAAATTAAGATTCAACGACGCTCAACTCCCGCATCCGGAACGATTTTTTTCATCAGTTATTTTTCAAAGTTCCCTGCCATTTTCAAAAAGTCGGCCTCGGTAATGATTGAAATGCCCAGTTCTTGTGCCTTTTGGGCTTTGGAACCGGCATGATGCCCAACCACCACGTAGTCCGTATTACGGCTGACCGAAGCGGCTGCACGGCCGCCCAGGCTCTCAGCCAACCGTTCCGCTTCACTTCTGGTGAAATGCTCCAGAGCGCCAGTGAACACAAAGGTTTTTCCTGAGAATTTTTGGTCGGCCAGCGGCTCCACTGAGCGAACCTTTACGCCGCTGCTCAGCAACCGCTCGACGGTCTTGAGGTTTTGCTCTTCGTTGAAGAATTGATAAACGCTCTCAGCAACCTGAGGCCCGATTTCGTGCACTTCTTGAAGCCGCTCGCGCGAGGCTGCTTTTAAATTCTCCAGGGATTGAAATTCTTGCGCCAGGACCCGTGCCACGTGTTCGCCGACAAACCGAATGCCCAGGGCAAAAAGGAGGCGGGCCAGTTCGACGTCCTTGCTCGCTTCCAGGGCTTCGATGAGGTTTTGTGCAGATTTGTCCGCCATCCTTTCCAGGCCAGAAAGCTGGTCTTTGGTCAGAGAATAAAGATCAGCCACGTTTCTAACATACCCCTTTTCCACCAGTTGGTCCACCAACTTCTCCCCAAGTCCCTCTATATCCATAGCGCCTTTCGAGGCAAAATGGCGAATCCCTTCTTTGAGCTGCGCCGGGCAGGAAATGTTTTGGCACCGGTGTGCCGCTTCCCCTTCCAGGCGCACCACATGGGAGCCGCAAACGGGGCATTCGCGCGGCAGTTGGTATTTCTTTTCCTTGCCCGTGCGTTTCGATTTGATGACTTTTACGACTTCCGGAATGACATCTCCGGCTCTTTGCACCACCACCCAGTCGCCGACGCGCACATCCTTGCGGTCGATTTCGTCCTGATTGTGCAGAGTCGCCCGGCTGATTTCCACGCCAGCTATTTTTACCGGCTGCATGACGGCCACCGGCGTGAGTGCGCCGGTTCTGCCTACCTGAGCCACGATGTCCAAAATCCGCGTGGTTTCTTGCTTGGCTTCAAATTTTACCGCGATGGCCCAGCGCGGACTGCGCGTGCGAACACCAACTCGCGCCTGCAGCTCCAGACTGTTGACCTTGATGACCGCACCATCGATCTCGTAATCCAACTGCTCCCTGAGTTCTTCGATTTTCGAGCACTGCGCCAGCACGGCGTCAATGCCCTGGCAGACCGCAATGTGCGGATTGATCTTGAGTCCCCATTTCTTGCAACACTGAAGAGCTTCTTCATGTGTCCGAAAACCCTGCCCGATTACCTGACCCATGCTGTGGATGAATATATCTAACGGACGCTGGGCTGTGATGTTTGAATCCAACTGCCGCAAACTTCCTGCGGCGGTGTTTCTGGGATTGGCATAGGTGGGCTCGCCTCTGGCCTCGCGTTCCTGGTTGAGCTTCTTGAAAGCCGAGTTGGTGTAGTAGACCTCTCCGCGCACATCCAGCCGCTCAGGCACGGGAATTTCTCGCGAGATGAGACGAATGGGGATTGATTTGATCGTTCGTAGATTCTGAGTGATGTCCTCGCCGACGGTACCATCCCCCCGCGTCGAGCCAACGGTAAACACTCCGTTTTCGTAGACCAGCTCCACGGCCACGCCATCGATTTTGGGTTCAACCACGTATTCGATTTCTTCGCTGCTGCCTAAGAGCCGTTTTATGCGTCCGTCAAAATCCCGCACTTCCTGGTCGCTAAACGCGTTGTCCAGGCTCATCATGGGGACGGCGTGGACGACTGTCTGGAAAGCTTCTAAAGGCGGGGCACCTACGCGCTGGGTAGGAGAATCCGGAGCGACCAATTCCGGATGCTGTTGCTCCAAAACCTGGAGCTCACGAAACAGCCGGTCGTATTCCGCATCCGAAATCTCAGGATCGTCTAAAACATAATAGCGGTAACCGTGGTAATTCAGTTGCTCTTTAAGTATTTCGATTTTTTTTGCAACGTCGTCCTTGTGCACGATCCGTCCCTTTTATTTACCAATAGATAAGCCTAACAAATACCGCATCAAAATACCCACCAGAAATGACAGTGAAAAGCTCAACAGCGTACCTAAAATAACATACTCAGCAAATTTGCGATCCGGACCTTCCTTGATTTCACCAAACCTCAGAATGCCCTTGGCAGCTAAAATAAAACCTATGCCGTTGTAATTTCCTACCAAATAAAAGTTACAATGAGGGTTCGTTCCAACCAGCCAATAATTTTGCCAGCATTTGGCAATCCAGACTCGATCATCCTTTTGAAATTCTCGTCCTCTTCTTTCTTAATCATTTTCTTGGAAACTTGACCTATGAGCCATCCCGTACCCAACGTTGCAACTACATAGCCGAGTACCACTGTTGCAACTCTTAGAATATTGAACTTCATCGTTCGAAATTAAAACCCTTTTGTCTTTTAATCTACAATTACAAGCTTTTTGGGTTGTTAATTATATTAAAGACCTATTTAGCTTATATTTCTGGGGTAGGCGCCATTTTAGTATTTGCAAGATATTCAAGGTAACGATTGACGTTTTTTTCCGTTTCCAAATAAACCCGACCGTTGGTGGTGGCCAGGGCCTTATTGATATCTGCCTGCGTGACCTTGAGTTGATTGGCAACCCGTGTTTCGGTGTGTAGCTTCTTGTAAAGCATGACCTTTTGGTACTGTCGATCTGTCCAGGACTCCTTCAGAATTTGCAGAAGATGCAACGTTGAGTTCAGCAGAAGATCGCTGGCGGCATTCTTGGTAACAAATACAACATCCTGAGTATGGTTTTTGGCATGGGTCAAAGCCTCTCTGGAACGGTGAAAAACTTCCCCGTCCATCTCAACAGAGCGAGAGGCAATCTCGGTTTCTATAGCACCCTCACCAACACCAAATGAAATAGACACGGGATGCAAGGTTTCTTGAAAAAAGGTCACGACCTGATAACTTGGGACGATGTCGCGCAGAACGCCCTGCCATTCGTCTCCTAAAGTTATGGCGAATTCAGCGACGATGTGCTCCCGAAACTGGTCATTTGCACGGGCGATCGCCTCGATGATTTGCTTTTGCAAAACTTGCCTGTCAGGAAAATCGCGCGACTTTCGTATGTCGGCTGTGATTACGCAGAAATCCAATTTTTACTGACCTCGATAATTGCAGAATCGTCTCATTCAAATTCCAACGTTCAACCCTTGATGCACCCCAGCGGCCGCAACTGAGCTACCTTTTTGGAAATGCCGGCCAATTGACAAGCGTCCACCACATCGGCCACGTCCTTGTAGGCTTCAGAGATTTCTTCGTCAAGGGTACGCCGGCTGGAAGCCTGGACAAAAATGCCCTTGTCTTGCAATTCCCTGGCAATGGACCGTCCTCGGGCGACCTTTTTGGCTTTGTGGCGGCTCATGGCGCGACCGGCCCCGTGACAGGTCGAACCAAACGTCTGCTCCATGGCGCCTTCGGTACCGACCAGAACATAGGAATAGCGTCCCATGTCGCCTGGAATCAACACCGGCTGTCCAATCCCTCGGTAAGCCGCTGGAATTTCCTCTGAGTCGGGCGCAAAGGCTCGGGTGGCGCCTTTCCGGTGCACACAGAGCTTCATGGCTTTGCCTTCTACGATGTGCGTTTCGATCTTTGCGATGTTGTGCGCTACTTCGTAAACCATGCGCAAGCCGATTTCCCGCGGAGACAGTTTTAGCGCTTTCTCGAAGGCTTCTCGTGTCCACGCGGCAATGACCTGCCGGTTGGCGAAGGCATAGTTGACTGCACAGCGCATGGCCTGTAAATATTCCTGCCCTTCGGGGGAATCGATTGGCGCGCAGCAAAGCTGGCGGTCCGGAAGATCGATCCCGTATTTTTGTACCGCCCGGTTCATCACGGCCAGGTAGTCGTCGCAGACCTGATGGCCGAATCCGCGTGAGCCACAATGAATGATCACCGTGACCTGGTCCAGCTCCAATCCCAGCGCTGCGGCCGCAGCGTCGTCAAAAATCTCCGCGACGTAACCAACCTCGAGAAAATGATTGCCAGAACCCAGAGTTCCCAATTGACTGCGTCCACGTTCAAGCGCCCGGGTGCTAACGACCGAAGGATTGGCCTCGGACATGCGGCCATGTTCTTCGATGTACTCCAAATCTTCCTCCGTGCCGTAACCATTTGTTACGGCCCACCTGGCGCCGTCCACAACCACCTTCTTTTCAGTCTGGTGGGACACCCGCAGCTTGCCCTTCGACCCCACGCCGGTGGGCACATGGTGAAAAAGCGAAGTCACCAGATTCTCTATTTTGCCCTGGATGTCCTTGCGGCTTAACTTGGAAGCCATCAGCCGCACACCACAATTGATGTCGTAACCAACACCGCCGGGAGAGATAACCCCGTTGTTGACATCGAACGCTGCTACCCCACCGATGGGGAAACCGTACCCCCAATGAATGTCCGGCATGGCCAGCGAATAGTTGACGATGCCAGGCAGGTGGGCCACGTTAGCGGCCTGCTCCGGAGCGTTGTCCCCCCGGATGGCATCGATCATGTTTGCAGTAGCGTAAATCCGGGCAGGCACCTTCATTTTTCCGGTTTTGGGAATCTCCCAAAAATAATCCGTAACTTTTTGCAATTTCATCTCATTCATGGCCATCATAAATCAAAAATCACTTGTGCTTCCCACCCTTGCACAGTTTCACGCACATAAAGCTTGTGGTAAGTCACAGCCTTGATCTCGGTGTAGAGCTCATGCCGGTCAAGATCCAATTCTTCACCTTGTACCCGGGCCAGCAAGGCGGTTGGCCCAATTTCGTCAATCTGGAAATTCTTGAACACCATTCTTTCAGTCAAAAAACGGTAATTGAGCTCAGAAAGCCAGTTCAGCAACAACGCCGCCAAATCGGTGGCTTCTACCCGGAGTCTCATTTCGCAAGTCGAGTGAACTGTCTCGAGATTGCTTATCATTGCAAACATTCCGAGAGCAGCATTGCAGAATAAATCTGCCAGATCACACCCAAACACCTTGAGACCGGCATCGGCTGTGTGATCGATTGGCAGGTATTTGGTAGCGGCTTCAGACATCAGCAACCCCTATTAAAGCTCAAAATGGGCCAATTGCTGCAACACATATTCTCGAATCTCCATAGGCTTTGCCAACTCTCTAAGCAAACGGCCGGAATCAATCGTGGGTTTCAAAAGGCTCTCGTAAGTCTTGCCACAGTCGCAAACCTTCGAGTGCACCCTGCCCGCGGGGACTATGACCGACTTAAAGCATCCCGGGCAGCGCCAGACCTCCTTTTCACCGGACAGCTTGCCCCGTTTGGCGACCGGCTTGCCTTCGATGGCCACGATGTCCATGGCAAAGTCCAGGACTGGCGAATTGGAAATCGAAGTACCCACGCCGTAAGCGTCAGCGACTTCATTGTACTGCAAGATCTTGTCTTCATTCAAACCGCCGGACAGAAATATTTTCACATGTTGGAAGCCGCGCAAGTCCAATTCCCAACGCACCTCCCGCATCAATGCGACAAAATCACCGCGCCGGGTTCCGGGGGTGTCTAAACGCACGGCGAACAACTCCTTGCCCAGCGCTTCGGCTACCCGAATGGCCTCGATCTTTTCGTCGTTAAACGTGTCGATGAGCGCTACACGACTGATGCTTTTGTCCACCACCTGATGGAAAGCCCGGGCAGCTTCCACCGTGTCTCCCAACAACAGAATTAACGTGTGCGGCATGGTTCCACTGGGTTCCAGGCCCAAATTCTCGGCGCTTTTTATGGTGGCCACCCCGTCGCAGCCGCCGACAAATGCGTTGCGTTCGATCATGGGTGCGATGACCGGATGCATGCGCCGCGCACCAAAACTGATGACCGGTCGATGCCCCGCCGCCTTTTTGCACCTGGCGGATTTTGTTGCGACCCCGGAAGCCTGACAAAGCAGCCCCAAAATCGCCGTCTCATAAATGCCGAAATCTAAATAGGGCCCCTCGATGGTCATCACTGGTTCGGAAACACGGAAAAGGGTGCCTTCCTCCATGCAACTAACTTTTACGTGCAAATCTTTGATCAACTCCACGCTTTCTTCAATGCCCGCCAACACGCCCCACGCTGCATTTTTCGGAAAACTTTTTACGATGAATTCGGCCATGACCCGCTTGTTGATTCCTCTGGCCTTTAATATTTCTTTGGTGCGCTGAAAATAAACATCGGTGACCTTCCCGGCTTTGATCTCTTCGGGCAAGGCAATCTGGAACATGGTGTTCTCTCTCCGCTTGATTTAAAATAAGAAAACTGAGACTGGCAACTTTTGCACTTTCTGCCGATGTTTTTGCAGTAAGAATAAATTCATTTAAATATATGAAACAAAAGGTTAAAATACAATAATTTGTTTAAACAGGATGGGAATTGAACACTGAAGCACCTTGAATTGAAAAGATCTACGCATATTTTTTGAGAATGTTGATCACTCTGTCCTCGTCAACCTGGGAGAAATCCTGGTAGAAAAGTCCGACGCCGCCAAAAAAGGATGGCCTTTCTAAAACCAACATCTGGTCCACCTGGTTGCGCAGTTCTTCTAACGTGCTCAGCTCTCCTACAGGAATGGCTAAAATGAGCCTGCCCGGATTTTCCGCCCGCACCCCATAGATGGCCGCTTTCATGGTTGCCCCGGTGGCTACTCCGTCATCGGTGAGGACGACTACCCGTCCCGTCAACGGCACTCTCTCCCGAACCTTGCGATAAGTGTCAGCACGCGCACGTAACTGCCGACGCTGCGCTTCTTCCTCAAGCCGCAAATACTTTTCCGAAACCTGAAGCGCTTGAATGACATCCTGGTTTAGCTGAGTTGCACCCGTTTCCGTAACAGCGCCGATGGCCAACTCCGGGCTCTCAGGCGCTCGCAATTTGCGTACCACCACCACATCTAATTCGGCCTTGAGTCGCTTGGCGATTTGGTGGGCGATGATGACCCCTCCTCGCGGCAAACCCAAGATGACCGGGTTCGAGTCTTTTAAACACTCCAATCGTGCAGATAGAAGTTTTCCAGCTTCTTCACGGTTTAGAAACACACCGTAAAGCTGTTGTAATAAGTTCACAAGCGTCAAAATCCAATGTTTTGCATTACTAATAAATATAAAAAGAAATTGGCGGATTTCAACTATTATTAATTGGTAGGCAGTAGGTTGTTGATATTCTACGCGGAAAATTCAAGTTGGAAGGACTGTGGCGGTTAACGGCTTGTCAGCAGGAATCATCAGTAGGATTCGAACGTGACCAAGATGCTTACAGAATCGTATTGAGCACGGCTGAAGCAGCTTATTGGTCTCCAAAAGAGGTGCCGACGGCGCGGGCCGCCTGAATTTCTTGGCAGTCGAGGGGCACCGTGCGATTTTTCGCAATGGCTTCTGTAATTGGAACGGCAGCAATGTGGTTTCCGTGCAGGGCGGCCATGTATCCGAACTTCCCACTTGCAGCCAACTCGCAGGCTTTTACCCCGAATTTGGTCGCCAGATTCCGGTCGAAAGGCGTTGGAGAACCACCCCGTTGCAGATGCCCCAGCACCGTCACTCGGGTCTCCAGACCGGTATCGGAAAAGATTTTGTGACCAACTAATTCACCGATTCCTCCCAACTGTTTGGCATCGGTGCGCTTGATGTCGAAAGATTTGACGACCATCTCCCCGCCTTCGGGCTTGGCGCCCTCAGCGACACAAATGATGCTGAAGCGTTTTCCATGCAAACTCCGGTCCCGCACTTTCTTGTAGATGGCCTCCCACTTGAAAGGAATCTCCGGGATGAGGATCACGTCGGCGCCGCCAGCCAGTCCCGCACCCAGAGCGATCCATCCGGCATATCTGCCCATCACTTCGATGATCATGACTCGGTGGTGGGAAGAAGCCGTCGTGTGCAGGCGGTCGATGGCTTCGGTGGCTACGAAAAGCGCAGAATCGTAACCAAACGTCAGGTCAGTCGCAGCCAGGTCGTTGTCGATGGTCTTAGGCACCCCAACGATGTTCAGCCCAGTTTGTGACAGTTTGTGGCTGATATTCATGGTGCCATCGCCGCCAATGGCCACAACCGCATCGAGGCCCCAGCGTTTGTAGTTTCGCACAACCCGTACCGACTCGTCGACAATCTTGATTTTGCCATCCAAATCCTCCTCGGGATAATGGAACGGATCGCCTTTGTTCGAGGTGCCTAAAATGGTGCCGCCCAGATTCAGGATTCCCGAGACCTCTTTGTTGCTGATCTCATGCATTCGTCCTTCCACAAAGCCCTCAAATCCATCCTCGATTCCAATAACCGAAGCCTCGTGCCTTGACATTGCCGCCTTTGCTATCGCACGAATTACGGCGTTCAGACCAGGACAATCACCGCCACCCGTAATAATACCGATGCGCTTGAGTCGTTTTGACGCCATTAAAGAGATTCCTCCTTAAAAATCACTGCTCATTTAACCAGCTTTTTCTAATCCTCTTTTGCAGTTTCGACACTTTGTCCAATTCCTTGATCGCAAACTTGCTGTTGCCGCCGCTCTCCAGCCCGACTCGAAAGTTGCGCAGCACGTTTCTGCGAAATACAGTCACAGTGATCGTATCGCCAGGAGCGTACTTTTTCAGCATTTTTTTCCAGCTATTCTGGCGCGTGCGCTTCGTGTCAAACGCCAGGAGTACATCGCCAACGTCCAGACCAGCATGGTAGGCCGGCGTTTCAGGCAGAACATTCGTTACTTTGCATTCTTTTGTGTCGCCTGCTGTTTTAATGCCCAGATAGGCGCTCGGCTGCTTTTCGTCTTGCTCCTCAGTCAATTGCAAGCCCGCGTATGCCAGAAATCGGTTGTAATCGATTTCCTCGGTTCCAAACACGTAGTCCGCAAAAAACTGGTCATAGCTACCGCCGGCCACGCTGGTAAGCGCTTGCTGCAGCCCATCTTCTGGCACCCCGCGATTGTGCGCCGCATAGGTGTCATAAAGAAAGCGCAGCACGTCATCGAGCGATTTGTGGTTTTTGGTACGCTGCCTGACTTCTAAATCCAACAGCAAGCCCAGTAGAGCGCCTTTGCCGTAAAAAGAAACGGACGAATTGGGCGGGGCATGCCCGTACCCTTTGGTCCAACTGTCCCAACTCGACATGGCCACACTGGTTATCTTTCTGCCAAAAGCATTTTGTAAGCTCTTGATGGCTTTAGCCAGATCCTCGAAATATTTGTCGCGCTTTTTCAACTTTGCCCGCACCAGGGTCAAGCCCCCGTAATAGCTGGTGAATCCTTCGTAGTCCCACATGGTTGTGGTGTACGCCTCCTTCGAGTAATCCGGCAGATAAATGGCTTGTGGCCGAATGCGTTCCACGTTCCAAACATGGAAAAACTCGTGCGAGGTAACACTTAGAAAACCGTTGTAGAATTTTTCATTTTCAAAATCCGCGGGGCCCATTACGATAGAAGTTGAGTACTTGTGTTCAACCCCGTGCCCCATGCGAAATGGAACCAGATGGTAGAGAAACACATATCTCTTGAAAGGCACAATCTGCATGAATCGGGTTTGTTCCGCCACAATTTTGTGCACATCTTCCACAACCTTTTTTTGGTCAAAATCGACATCGCCCTGAAAGACGAGATCGTACTGCGCTCCTTTGTCCTCAAAGCTCAGCAGCATGAAATTCGGGCTGATCAGAATGGGCGCGTCCACCAGTTCGTGATAACTCTCACTGAAAAAGGCCTTTTCTGAAGCGTCGGTGTTCAACGCTGTGGCGACCCGCCAATCTGAAGGTTTCTCGATTTGCAGCCGCACCGGGGACAATTCCTGACCGGGAATGTACATCAACAGGGTAATGGGGTTGATGTAGGCCTCGGAGTCGTCGAGGTAACTGGCGCCGCCATCCAACTGTCGAGCATAGTACTGGTATTTCACCACCACCCTGGCGGCTTGAGCGCTCTGCACGCGCCAGGTGTCTTTGTCGATCTTTGTGGAGCTCAACGGTCGTTGCAATTCGTCAAAGGCCTGGAACGCCATGACATTCCTGGCATAGTTTTGCATATAGTAGCGGCCCGGACGCCAGGCCGGAATGCGAAACTCCATGTTTTCATTGTTTAGATTTTCAACGGTGAGGCTGATATCGAAAAGGTGAGAATTCGGCTGCCGCCAGGAAATTTGGTAGGAAATAGGAGCCTTTTCCTGGGACAAGGCAGGTTTGAGCGGCAGAACAAAAGCGGCCAGCAGTAGCACCGGAAATTTTCTCATGAGCAGTTCCCTTCTTTTGCCGGAAAAACAACATTCTCGAGATAGCCTACAAAAAGCCAATCACAAAAAACCACGCCTAAGCCTTCACACCGAAGAAGTTTTTAACCACATAACCAGCTATCTTCGGATTTTCTTTCAAGCGTCGAATGGAGTATTCGTACCATCTTTTCCCATAGGGAACATAGACGCGCAGCTTATGCCCGCCTTGCAGAATAATGCGTCGCAACTGTTCGTCCACGCCAAGCAGCATCTGGAATTCATACCGCTCTTTTGGTACTTTAAGTTCGTCCAGAATCTTGTACGCTGCCCAGACCAATTTTTCGTCGTGGGTGGCGATGCCAATGTAGTTGCCGTTGCGCAGCAGCTCTTCGAGCAGTAGAACATAATTCAAATTTATGATGTCCTTGTCCTTGTAAGCAATCTCCCTGGGTTCGATGTAAATGCCTTTGCAGACTCGTACGTTTAAAGGCGCGGTGCCATTCATCAAGCCTCTGACGTCACTCAAGCTTCTGCGCATGTAAGCCTGGATGACAAAACCAACATTGTCGAAATCTTTCCTGAGCTGGCTGTAAATTTTCAACGTGTCGCTGGTGCAGGAAGAATCCTCCATGTCGATGCGAACGAAGTTATGCAACTCCCCCGCCCTTTCCAGAAGCCTTCTCATGTTCTTGAGGCAAAAATCAAAATCGAGCTGCAAACCCACCATGGTCAGTTTTACCGAAATGTTCGAATCGAGTTTCTCGAGGTGGATCTTTTCCAGGGCTTTCAAATATTCCTGCACGGCGCTTTCTGCCTCTTCGGTTTTGGTGACGTGCTCCCCCAGAACATCCAGCGTAGCGCAACACCCCTCGCCGTTGAGGTTATGCACCACGCGGACCGCATCTTCCAGAGTAGAACCAGCAATGTAGCGGGACGAGACGCTCCTGACCAGAAACCTTGGAACGAACGGAATCGTCCACACCGTCAAATGATCCAACAGGCTCAAATAAGAATTCCTTCGGTTTCTTCTACGCGAACTTGGTTAAAATCAAAATCTGCCGGGTAGGGCACTGTAAGTGTCTTTATTAGCATTTCTCACTTCGACAAGAGGATAAAACCGTAATACGAACAAGCCCTTATCCGTCATTCTGGAAGAATCCTTTTAATTCTAACAAAGGGGTGTCGAAGCGGCACCTGTGCTGAAAATCAACAAGATTCCCACTGAATGACAGTTGCGGTAGACTCTTTTTGACCGCAGGTAAAGTGAGAAATGTTAGTGTCTTTATTTTAGACAAACTCAAAAAGAACTCGGATGCTCTCACACATTCTTATTGCAACACTTCCGGATTCAGTAAATTCGTTGGCTCTCTCCCTTGCAACGCATAGATCAGATTTTGGGCGGCCATAGTGGCCATTTTGGACCGGGTCTCAATGGTCGCACTGGCGATGTGGGGGGTGAGCACCACATTGTTGAGCTTAAGCAATTCTGGATGCACCTCAGGTTCATTTTCAAAAACATCCAACGCAGCCCCGGCAATGATCTTCTTTTGCAATGCTTCAGCCAAAGCGGCCTCGTCCACCACCGGCCCTCGACTGGTGTTGACCAAATAAGCGGTCTTTTTCATCATGGCCAGGGTCTCAGCGTTGATCAAATGTCGGGTGCTGGGCAAAAGCGGCACGTGCACCGAGACGAAATCGGAATGGCGCAGCAATTCCTCCAGACTCACTCTGCGCGCCCCGATCTCCTGTTCCAACTTCGCATTGGCAACGGCGTCTGCATAGAGTACCTGCATCTTGAAGCCGCGCGATTTCATGGCCACAGCGTGGCCGATCCGCCCGGCCCCGACGACGCCCAAAGTGCGACCGGTGATATCGCCGCCCAAATACATGAGCGGTCCCCACCCCTTGAATTTGCCGGAGCGCAAGAACAGCTCTGCCTCCGGGATGCGACGGGCCACGGTGAACAACAGGGCCCAGGCATGATCCGAAGTCGCATCGGTCAGAACGCCAGGCGTATTGGTGGCCATGACGCCGTGTTGGGTGGCGGCTTGCAAATCGATGTTGTCGAATCCTACGGCCATGTTGGCAACGACTTTTAATTGCGGCCCGGCCGCCTGGAGGAGTTCAGTATCTATTTTGTCGGTCAACAAGGTCAACAAGCCATGGGCTCCCTGAGCAGCCTCCAGGAATTCCGCGCGGGTTAACACCCGGTCCTGGCTATTCATTTTGAAATCTGGGTAAACCTGGCGTAGCAACTCCAGCCCGGCTTCAGGAATGGGTCTGGTTACGAAAATCTTCATAAACGTTTGCCTTTCTTGAATGCGTAGCCCCCTTCTATTTTCTGCGTCCCCGTTTGCGGCGGTCTCCCATGAACTCGGTGTTCTTTAGCGCTTGATTCCCGGCCAGCGATCCATAGGCTCCGTGGAATGCACCACGTGCATACCGGCTTCGGCAAATTTTTGAAAAGCGGCCTCGGCCTGCTCTGTGTAATCGACCACGCCAGGCACCACTACGGGCGACGTGCAATCATCCAGCAAGTAGACCTTTTCGGCCAGTCTCCCGTCTCTAACCTTGATGTCTTCTAACAAATCCTCAATAGTCCAGGCAACGCAGTGGCTCTTGGCCTGCCCGGCAATGATCACCGCGTCAAACAGCAAAAGCTGGTCGATGAATTCCACGTTCTTTCGGGCCACGGGTTTGCCGTCTGGTCCTTTCAACACCTCAGGGCCGAGAACGGAATAATGCTCGGTAAACGGCTTGTCCCCCTTGATTTGAAAATCCGGTTGACTCAGCCGCGCAATGCTGTGAAAAAAGATGGCCTCTTCAACGGCCGAGACCAGGGCATGTCCGATGCCCCCCAACATGGCATGATACGGCCAAATGGTCAGGTCATACTTGGCCCCCTGGCGTAAGGCGTTGGTGTAATGCACGAGATGCCGTTGACCGTACCCCTCTTCTATTTGAAAAACAGAAGCGAGCTCAGGGTTGAACTTCCACCTGCCCTTCTGGACGTCTTCTGCGGAAATGATCGAATAAGGTGCCGGGTGCTCTCCGTGGTCATCGACGAGAAAGATGCTGTGAAATATTTGCATGGAATGGTGGGTGTCCATGGTAGGGCTGATCACGGTAATGGCGTCGAGATTTCGGTAGATGAATTCGCACAACCGGCGATTGTCCTCCACCGCCCCGGTGCCAGATCGGCCGCCAACATACAGCTCGAAATCGGGAATGCAGAACGTGTTTTGCACATCCACCGCCACCAAACAGACTCGGAACTCGTCGTGAGATGCTGGCGGGATATGGTGTTGTTTGGCCCAGGCTTCGGCCTCGGCCGCCCTTTGTTCATAGGCAACCTTCCACACCTCACCGACTTTTTGCGGGTCAAAATGTGGCGGAACAGGTAATTCTTTGTGCGACATGATTCACCGCTTCATGAAAGTTTTTTCTATATGCTCTTTCAAAATGACGGCGTGATTGTGTTTGGGATCCTTGTCCCCGTACAACAATGTAACCGTTTCCTGACGAGATTTATTTGCCAACTCTTGCAACAATTTGCTCTTCTCGCTCGAAGAACGGATCTCATCCAAATATTTGGTTTTGTACCCCTCCCAATTTGCAGAATTGAAATCGAAGCGCTGCAAATCGTAAGATGGGCCTAATTCACGCAGCCACTGGTCCACGTGCGCCTCATGAGTCTTGATGCCTTCGGGCCAGAAAAAATCCACCAGGATGCGTGTACCATCCTCTTTTAATTGCTTCGCATAAACACTCTTGCATTTGATCATGAGAACCTACGGGTAATTGTTAGTCCCAACAGTTAGGTTTTTCTTGCTGAGCATCTCAATAACATTTGGTTTCGAAAACAAGCTTCCCCCTTGCATCGGAAGTAAGTGCGAGGTTGAAAAAATCAGGGGATCGGCACTTCATGCCAGCAAAGCGTTCCCGCCGGAAGCCTTGTTGGCGAACTAAAGAGGAAGCACCCTGAACAAGCCGACATGAGCGGCTGAGGCTTCTTTCCCAGAAAAACTGCCGTCTTACGGGGACCCTTTCTCCTCTTTGGGCTGGCCGTCCAGGGGCAAGCAGGCCGTACGCCAGGCTTCCTTGCCGCCGTTCAACACCAACACATTCGAGAATCCCGCGCCCTGCAGCGTTCGCGCAGCCACAGTTCCTACACTTGAAGCAGCATCCTCACCGTAGATGACGATCTGTTCGTACCTTTTGAAATGCGCAGTTGCAAATTCTCCAACCGCTGGCAGCGAAACATGAATCGCACCCTGAATGTGGCCTGAGTCAAAATCCGCTTGGTTGGAGACTTCCAGCAGGTGAAAACACTCACCGTTCTCTATTTTTGAATGCAGCTCTTCCAGGGTGATTTCGGCGACCATTCCCTCCAGTTTCCGCAGTCGCTTCTCGGTCAACATGTCGCGATATTGCATAGGTCAAATAGATTGGTTAGTTTTGCTTCCCACAAAAGATTGACGTAAAATTTCCGCCCTGTAAAGCAACAAATTTAGTTGCGAAGCTTCCAAGAACAGGTAAATATAATAAAATGAAATCGCTCGTGCAACAGGAAAGTTGGTGAACACCGTTCGATTTTCGAGAATGGAAGTGCCCTTCCGCACCTGATTTCGCTGTCCCTGCTCTATAACCCTACGCGCCGAATTTCTTCAATCTTTGGGCGTGTGCGAGGGCCAGGCTCATGAGGTGGCGGGCAGGAAATTGTCCCAGCGCACCTTGTAAGCACTCCAACTCGTTGAAGTGCTCGACCTTGTCGAGGCGGGCGTATTTGGAATGCAACAGCACCGGAACCGGGTGCCAACTGTGGCTGCGCAAGGCTGAAGGCGTGGAGTGGTCGCCGGTGATGACCAGCACATCCGGTTTGAGACGTGTAATTCTGGGCACCAGGGCATCCAACGCTTCGATGGCCTTTACCTTGGCCTGAAAATCGCCATCTTCGCCGGTCGCATCGGTGGTTTTGACGTGCAAGAACAGAAAATCGTACTGGCTGAAATTCTTTTCTAAAGCTTCAAACTCCGAGGGGATGTCAGGCGTCACCGGATGAAGATCCATGCCAATCAAGAACGATACTCCGCGGTACATGGGGTAATTGGCGATACAGAGCGCTTTCAATTTGTAACGCTCCAGCATGGATTTGTAAGGCCGATGCCTGGCAAAACCGCGCAAGGTCAGCATGTTGGCCTGCTTTTCGTCCTGCAGGATTTTTCTCGCCTGCCGAATGAACTCGGCCACCAGCTCCGCAGACTTTTGCGAATCCGCTGCCAGGGCCCGGGGCTCCAGCGGCGGCACTCCCGTGGCCTGAGGATCGGTTTCGCTGACCTCGCCGCCCAATCCGTCGCCGCGAATGACCAACAAAAAACGGTGCTCTTTCACGCTCTCGATGAAAACTTCCACACCACTCAGCTCGATGCCTTGCCGCAGTTTCTCGCAGATTCTTTTGTTTTCCTCGGTAGGAATGCGTCCGGCCCGGCGGTCGACGATGTTGCCGTTTTGGTCTACGGTGGCAAAGTTTCCACGCACGGCCAGGTCCCGGTCGGTAAGCTCAAAGCCAATGCCGGCGGCCTCCAAAACGCCACGGCCGATGTTGTTTTCAAGCGGATCGTAACCAAACAGCGCGAAATGCCCCGGGCCACTGCCTGAGGTTACCCCGGGCGCCACCGGAATGGTCAGGCCACAAGAGGCGCTCTTCACCAGTGCGTCCATGTTAGGGGTGTGCGCGGCTTGCAGTTCGGTTGCTGACTGCTCTGCAGCGTGCAGCCCGCCCAGGCCGTCCATAATGAAAAAGACTATCTTGCTCGTGTTTTCAATGGTCAGTCCGTCGATCACATCGTGGCTGAAAGTCATGATTTCTCCTGAAGTTGATGATGAAACTTGAAAAAAGATGACAATTCATTTCTTTCAATCGATCGTGTGTTCCTTTGGCCGTTTGAGACACTTTACTCAATACCATCCGATGCTGTCCAATTTTAAAATCCACCGATTTTGCATTACACAGATGCAGGCGTAGTTGCAGACGCCGGTGCTGCCTCCTCCTCAGATTTCAGATACGCATGATGATCATGATAAAGCGCACCCGCGGGCAGCCATTCCCAGAGCGGGCCGAGATCTCTTTTGATCCAATCATAAAAGAACTGAGGCAGTTCAGTAGATTCCTGTTCGAAGAAGTCTCTAAACTGAATATCGGTTTCAAGACGACGGTGGATTTCGCTAAAATACTTGATCCGGCCTACCCCTTGCGTTGACCGTGCTCGCAAGAGATTTAACCATCGCCAGTTAGTTGGCAGCATCGTTCGATATCGGTTTGCAATGGCACGCCAGGAAAAAGTGTGACTGGTTAGATCGATCAAATGATCGAAGAACGCAGGCCAGGTATAGTTCCTTGGCTTAACATTCATGGCCGATTGCGTATTCAAAAAGTGAAATGGAAATGGCACAACGCGATTTTCCCTTTGGTACTGTAGATTGAGGGGTGCGGCTTGACCGAAAGCAGATAACAAGCAGTAGGCCGGGTAGGCGGCAGGAGCCAAATCGACAAACTTTTTGGTAAGCTCAAACGGTTCCGGCCCCTCATCGGCGTCAAGGCCGACGACAAAATTGGCTTGCAGATATGGGATGTAACTAAGAACCATGTTAATGTGATCCGAGACCAGTCGCATTTTCTCTTCGCCGCCGCGTTTGCCAACTTTGGATTTATCGCCCATGTCATACCAGGACTCAATGCCCGGCATGATAACTTTGAAGCCGTTCTTTTGAAGCCGCCGCAAACGCGACTCAGAAAGTAGAGCGAGGCTCATTTCCGCGAAGAAGTCGATGCTATTGGGGGGGACGACCTCTTCAATCGCATCCAGGAAGTTGTTGAATTGAATCCCAAAGTTCGGATCGTACCAGCCGACCCGGGGCCGCTTGAATTTTTGCAAAAGAAATTGCAAGTCTTCTTTAATGACGTCGAAATCCAACGCCTGATAAGTGACAGTCGAGTCGATACAGAAATTGCAGGTGTAAGGGCAGCCCAAACTCCCGATCATCGCGACCATCTTGGCCAGCGGCGCTTTATTGAGGGTCCGTTCGATGAAGTTCCAGCGCTCGCGAACGCCGGGAAGGGTGGTCGGTTGCTGACTCGCAGAAACAGCGAGCCCAAGAGGTCTGTGCTGAGAACAATCCTCCAGGACATCACGGAGCGTCTCTTTGTCTGTAAAGCCTAATACGTAATCAAAGTATTTTTGAGCGTCTTGCGGGTAAGAGCGGGCGTGTGGTCCACCGAGGGCAGTAATGCTTCCCTTTGACCTCAGGAAATTGCTGAGGGCATACGCCAGTTGGGCTGCATGCGAAAATGAAGTGATGAAAACCAGGTCCAGATCGTGAGGGATTTCCTCCATTAGATTCTCAGAGCCAGTGAATGTCAACAGGGTAACATCGTGCCCCTCTTGCTCGCACCATACACCCACAACTTGCGGCATTACACTAGCAAAATTTGCATTCATCACCCACGCCCAAACTGAGCGATCACGAGCCCTTGAGATTAAGTCGATGATACCAATACGTAGTTTTCGGATAGGCCCCTCCTTTCCAATGTCGCCGACCGTGGTCATCTACGTCCCAAAGCCGTCGCAACGTGATGTGATTCTTTAACTCTTTCAAACTCTAACTGAACAACCATCATGAAAGTTACAAATTTCTCTTGACAAAAGCAAACGCTAAGGGCTTGACATTCTCGATATAATTTCTATATTGAAGTTAAATACTCAAGAAATCTCATTGGAGTAAACGATGCCCATCGTCACAGTTGGCAAACCACTGCGCGACAAATTGGGGGACGAAGCTGTTGATGCGATGATCGAACTGATCAACAATTCCCAGGCCCAACACAAAAACGAGATTTTGGAATTTGTTGAGGAAAAATTCGAACGCCGCCTCGTAGAAGAGGTCGGGAAGCTGGAAGTCAAAATAAGCAAGGTTGAACACAAAATCTCTGAGACCAGGGCGGACCTTATTACCAGCATTTCCGAAACCAGGGCGGACCTTATTGCCAGGATTTCCGAAACCAGGGCGGACCTTATTACCAGGGTTTCCGAAACCAAGGCGGACC
>JBHHYI010000051.1:0-25051 GCA_046757525.1 bacterium
GGACACCGTGCGCGTGGAATTGCAGGGAATTGGCATCGCCCTGTTGACGCTGGAGCTGGCGATCACGACCCCTCAGGACGGTGAAGTGGTCTGTGCCGATAGCGTCCTGGTTGAAGGAAGGGTAAGTGTGAGCGGTGGTTTGCCTCCATTGGCCATGGCTTGTGAAGTCAACGGCATCAGCGCCAACGTGTCAGACAGTTCCTTCTCCGCCACTGTGCCGGTAGGCTTCGGCGAAACTCTCCTGGTCGCTTCTTGCACTGTAATCGACAGTTTGGGCACGAAGGTCAGTTCACGCGATTCAATGAGAATAAGTCGAACCCTACCTCCGTCTTGCCTGGTAGAGATTGTTTCCCCCCGGGACAGCGCTACCGTCAACTCCGACAGCGTTCAAGTGACTGCGGTGACGACGGTGGTCGACGGGACGCCGCCATTCATCATGCATTGCACGATAAACGGGGCAACGGCCGCTGTTGCGGACACCAGTTTTTCCGCAACCATACCCTTAGTCATTGGTGAGAATGAGATCGTGGCTACTTGTACGGTAGTTGACAGTTGTGGCAACCAGACCGTCTGTTCCGACACCATTACGGTGTTCCGCCCACAAGTCGAGATTTCATGCCAGGTCGAAATAGTTTCGCCGCTGGACAACTCATTGGTCTGTGCTGACAGCATCACAGTTGCGGGCAAATTGGAGATTGCCAACGCGGCGTCGCCGCTAAAAATCGCCTGTGAAGTCAATGGCCGCCCGGCAGTGGTGACCGACACGTCATTTGTGGCTGTGGTGCCGGTGTCTTCCGGCGACAATCTTTTGGTAGCTACCTGCACCATCGTAGACAGTCTTGGCAGAAAGGCTACCTGTTCTGACAGCGTCAGCGTTTTTCGTGACGACATCGCGCCTACATGCACGTTCTCGGACGAAGGCTCTTTTGTGACCGGCACTTTTTTCGATCTCGAAAGCGGCATTTTTGAGATTAAGGCCGTCAAGCTCAAGAACGCCACCTTGAGTGTGGAGCCTTTCGCCGTGGGTGCCGATTCCGTCAACTTTCGCGTTGATGCCATCGACCCGAACCAGCCGAAAGGTTTTAGCATCGACGTTGTCGATGTCTGCGGCAATGAATTTAACTGCGACCCCATTCTCTTTACTCTGACCACCGACCGTTCCAGCCGGCAATTCGAGTTCTCATTCTACAGCACGGAACGTTACTTTCGATTGACCAATCATGGCCTCACCGAGATCCGTGTAGATTTGAACGGAAACAAGTTCACCTTGCTGACAACGCCAAATCTCGCCGAACAAAAATTGAATGCCTTTGTGATGCCCACGGAAGGAACGATTACAATCGATATGCAGCCTTACCTGCAGGAGGCCGAAAACAGCCTGTGGGTCGCCTTCCACGGCGCTGCCGGCACCAGTGCAGACCTCATGCTCGTCGATGACGTGCAGGAGGTGGACTATGTCCTCGATTTGGACGAGGTGCCTGCTGACTTTCAACTGCTACCGAACTATCCTAATCCGTTCAACCCCTCCACTACCATTGACTACCAACTGCCGCAGGCAAGCCGGGTTTCCCTCAAAATCTACAACCTGCGCGGGCAACAAATCCGGACGCTGTTTGACGGCCGCCAGCAAGCCGGGGTGCACAGCCTGGTGTGGGACGGCAAAAACGACCATGGGGAAACCGTGGCCAGCGGGATTTACGTGGTACGGCTGGTAGCTAGCGATGCCACAGCAGGGAAAAGACCGGACTTCGTCCAGAGCCGTAAGATGGCTTTGGTGAAGTAGGCACAAGGCAGAACCTTCGGAAGGTTGCACACGTATTAGCTGCCACCGGTAATTACTGGAACGACTTGAGCGTGATTTAACCGCAGCAAATGTACTTTGGTTTTCAAAATTAAACAGCGAAGCACACTGAAAAATACCGAATTCGAGATTCACCGCCAAGCAAGCTAAGAGTCAACCGCGTTGTTTTCGGTGCTTTCAGTGACCTTCGGTGTTCAATTGCTCTTTTGAAATAAAACACCGAAGAACACCGAATCACTTACCCCAGTTTACAATCGTTGCGGCATTTCTGTTCTGGAACGATTTTTTTAAAGCAGATGCTATTTTGTACTGCTTGTTCTGACTCTCACAACCACTAAAAATTGCGGTTTGTTAATAACAATACTTGACTTTCTGCCCCCCTGTTTATATTAGTAACGCTCATACAGCAAATAACTTTTTCCCATTTAGCCCGATCAGGGTGTTGAAGTTTGAGGACCCCAGGCACAGCATCTATCCCAGCAGAGGCTGTGCCTTTTTGTTTTTTCGTTGCTTGTTTCATGAGCCATGAATATCTTCTCTTTAAAACTTCGTTTTTCATCGAATCTCCTGTTGACAAACAACTTGCCTGAAGTAAATTATTGGAGTTGAGAAAATGACAAAAGCCATACTTAAATCTTTGATAGTTTTTACTGGGGTATTTTGCCTTTTTTCGCATGCATTTTCACAGGCCTGGCAGTGGCAAAACCCCTTGCCAACGGGCAATCCCATAACGGCGATTGATTTTGTGGATTCATTGAACGGTTGGTTTGCTTCCAGCGCCGGCACGATTCTGCATACTTCAGATGGTGGCAACAATTGGGAGATTCAGCATACTGGTGTCGATGCGTTTTTCACTTCAGTGGATTTTGTTGATTTAGAATATGGCTGGGGTGCAGGGGTTGTAGAGGATATTACTGGAGGTGCCATTGTCCATACAAGTAACGGGGGCGAGGTTTGGACTGTGCAACGCATCGACTCTACGACTGCTTTTGATGTGATTACCTTTATCGACCGCAAGCACGGTTGGGCAGCCGGACAAGGAGACAAAATTTTCCGAACCGCGGATGGCGGTGTGACCTGCGAGGGTGTGGAGTTCGAAAAATTGGGACAGCCGCGCGTGCTATCGATTGCCTTTGTAGACAGCCTGCGTGGCTGGGCAGGCGGAAACAGCTTCACTCCTTTCTTATTTACCAAAGATGGCGGCAGAAGCTGGCAAGCTGAAACGACGGTGTAGGGAACTTCCGCGCTCATCTTGAGGAAGACAACCCCCGCGGTGTAGTTCTGTTTGGTCCGGGATTACAGGACGCTGAAGGGGCGGCAATCCACTTCATCGTGCGCACCCATGGTCAACCGATTCCTGGCCGAGTCCTGGAGCAGATGACCACAGTCAACGGTGGCTGTCCCCCAAACACCTGCGCGAATCAGCAATTCGGTATTCACGAACTTTAAGAAGCAGACTCAAGGTAAGTCAGCCACTAAGATAAGCACACTCGATAGCCGGGTCACGATTATTGGCAACATTGTTTGAGCGGATTTGTCGATAACCTCGATATCGCTCTCAGTTCGGTGTTGAAATTTATCTCTGCCTGCTGCAAGCGGGGAATTTCTTGGAGGTGAAAAAGATGAGCCTGCCTCGCTAAGATCGGGATATGGAAACGGTTAAGCCACCGGGGTAATAACTCGGTGGCTTTCTCTTTTTTAAATCACGCTGTTTTCACCTTAAAAATTGTCTAAAACATCCTCATAAAAACAGACAATTCATTAGTTCTCTCGAAGCTTCCTGCTTTTGATAACATGACCACCGTACAGACCGCAAGACAGTCAGGCGAGGAATGGATTTACTGATGGACGGTTTGCGAGTAATAAAAAATAGGTCGTTTATCTGGAGTTAAAGCAGAGTTGATGCGCCTGCCCTCAACGCACGGCCGCCAATTTGGACGTAGCCTTTTTCCCTTGTCCCACCTGCAAAAGATAAAAACGACTGAATCAACGAGCTCGCCGGACGCGTCTTTCAGTTCCCACTGCGGGCCGCCATCGGCGCGCGGTTCCCACGCTCCGGCGTGAGGAATGCAGCCAGGACGCTCCTGCGTCCCCTTCTGGTAACGCATTGTGAAGTACGAGTGGACAATTTGTTCTTGACATTCTTTTCCTATTACGCTATTCTTAGAGTAATGATGAAGCAGCGGGCCGATCAACAACAAAGCTAACCTCAGGCAGGATCGGCGTGTTCATGGGACTGTCGCAGTTTGAATTTGCCTCGCAATATTAAATTTCGTAGATTTCACAAGACCTGAAATCGAAGAGTTAACAAAACTGGTTGGTGTAGATTATGAAAACCACTCATACGTGTGTAATCGGTGACTCGAGAAAGATGAATGAAGTCCAGGACTCTTCAGTCCATCTCATCGTCACCTCTCCGCCTTATTGGCAACTAAAAGACTACGGAACTGAGAGCCAGATTGGCTTCAACGATTCGTATGAAGAATACATCAACAACCTGAATCTTGTGTGGAACGAATGCAACAGAGTGCTTCACCCGGGATGTAGAATGCTCATCAACATTGGCGATCAGTTTGCAAGGTCGGTCTACTATGGCAGATACAAGGTTATTCCGATCCGTACCGAAATCATCAAGTTTTGCGAGTCCATTGGCTTCGATTATATGGGAGCGATTATTTGGCAAAAGAAAACAACCATGAACACGACCGGCGGTGCAACTGTGATGGGTTCTTTTCCGTTCCCTCGAAACGGAATCGTTGAGATCGATTATGAATTCATCTTGATCTTCAAAAAACCAGGACAAGCGCCCAAAGTGAGCAAGTCCACCAAAGAGCAATCCCGCATTCCAAAAGAAAAATGGAAAGAATACTTCTGTGGTCATTGGTATTTTAACGGCGCCAAACAAGACAACCATATCGCCATGTTTCCTGTTGAGTTGCCCAAGCGGGCAATTGAGATGTTTACCTTTGTTGGCGAGACGGTTCTTGATCCATTCCTGGGAAGCGGCACGACTTCATTGGCGGCAATAATTACAAACAGGAACTCCATAGGGTATGAAATCAACAAGGAATTCCTGCCTGTCATCAAAGAAAAGTTGAATGCTGAGAAAAACACATTGTTCAGCGATTTTGAGCTCCACGTAAGAGAACAAGCTTTGCAGAAGATCGATTGGAAAAGTGAAATTGAAAAATTGCCCTATACTTTTTCCGATCCAGTGAGGTTTGACAAAAAGGTAGATCCCAAGAAACTCAAGTTTGGCTCGAAGATTAGCGTGGCAGATGGCAAAGCCGGAGCACAACGAGAACAATACTACACTGTCAAACAGATCCTCGCTGCGAATCTGATCAAATTGAGCAACGACCTGGTTGTCAGGCTTATTGGGGTCAAACCCAGTCCTGGAAAATACGAAGCTGCCATTACGTTTTTGACCAACAAAGTATTAAGGAGGCAAGTATTTCTCAAATTTGATCAAACGAAATATGATGAAAAGAACAATCTGATGGCCTATGTTTACATGAAGAATAAAACGTTCATCAATGCGCATCTTCTGAAATACGGTTTTGCCGAAATAGATGCTGAATTTCCTTTCAAGTACAAAGACAAATTCCAGAAACTACGCCAAGCAAACGTCATCTATGAAAACTAAACTCAAGCTCAGCAATCAGGAGATCAAGGAGTTATTAGGCGCCAAGTCATTCGATTTTCCCAAATATGCAACACAAATCATAAACTTAGCGAATCAAAACGCGCAGGGGACGCGCCCCGCTGTAGTTGGGCAAATGAGCGAATTGATTCAACAATTTTCCGGCAAAAAAATAGAAGAATGGGAAAAATGGTATTTAGAACAACATCCCGCTGCCATTCAAAACGCCACAGAAAAAATCGCACAGATGATAGAAAACTTCAGGTCTGTCATGAACCAGATAGATAAACAGATGGTAGAAAACTGGGTTCGAGATCTTGTCATCGTCAAAACTTTTATCGGTTTGCAATTTCATGAGGCAATTTTGATCAAATTATCCAACCTGCTAAAGACTACATACAGACTCGCTTCCCCAAAAGAAGAATCCAAAGGTATCGATGGTTACCTTGGCGATGTCGCCATAAGCATCAAACCTGAAACCTATAAATCAAAAAAAGGCTTGCAAGAAAAAATAGAAGGGAAATTGCTTTACTACAAGAAGGTCAAAGGCGGGGTCACGATCGATATTTCTGGACTCTCTGAAAGGCTAAATAAATGAGGCATTCCCAGAACATGGGAACGAGTCAAATCCGTGCAAGCCGCGTTCTAAATCAATTTTGCACTTTCGTGCGAGAAGTGCAACGTAATACCAGAAGAGGTTCTAATGGAGCCGAAATTATGCCCAAGTTTCCTGAATTTGCCGACCGGGTCACTCAGATAACCGGTTCTGTTTTCGAAAAATACCGTGCCAGGATGACAGCGCAGGGTGCGAATCTGATCAAGCTGCACATTGGCGACACCTATTTGCCGCCCGCTTATCCGCTGTCCGTCGATTCGTCACTTTCGGAACAGCACCAGGACTTCAATCGCTACTGCAACACCTTTGGCATCGATGCGCTGCGAGAAGCGCTGACTGAGAAATTGCAGACGGACAATCATTTGCCAGTTACCCACGAGAATATCCTGGTCACCAATGGCGCTACCAACGCGCTCAGCATCAGCGTCATGAGCCTGGTGGAGCCTGGCGAGGAGGTGCTCACCTTGACCCCGGCCTGGCCCTTCTTCTTCGGCATGGTGAAAGTGGCGGGCGGCACCAACATCGAAGTGCCGATTTATGTCAGGCTATTCGGGGAGCCGCAGTTAGATATTGCCGAATACTTAGACCGGTTCGTTACGCCGAAAACCGTAGCGCTGTATCTCAACACCCCGAACAATCCCAGCGGCAAGGTGCTCAACCGCGACCAGTTGCAGCAAATCGCCGCATTTGTCCGCAAGCACCGCCTGTGGCTCATCTCCGACGAAGCCTACGACGGCCTGACCTTCGACTGCTTGCCGCACATTTCCGTTGCCAGCTTTCCGGGCCTGTTCGAGCAAACCCTGAGCATCTTTACTTTTTCGAAGTCGTTCATGTTTGCCGGTTTGCGTTTGGGTTACGCCGTAGGCAGCGCAGCAGCCACCAAAAACCTCAACAAGATCATGGTGCACCAGCTTTACAGTCCGTCCACTATGGCCCAGTACATGATGGTTGAGCCAGTCAAGACCCGGCAGCAATGGCTGCCTGCCGTGCAAAAGCATTATCAGGAGCTGCGAGATATTTTGGTTGAAAACTTGCAGGTGGAATTTCACAAACCGGAGGCCACTTATTTCGCATTTTTCGACGCTGACAAATACTTGCAAAAACGCGACTACTGGCAGCTCATCGAAGCGTGCCTCGACAAGGGCGTCTCCGTAGCACCCGGGGACAGCTTTGGAAAAGATTTCAGCAAATATATTCGCCTCTGTTTTACCGGGGAACCCACGGAAAGACTGGAGCAGGGTATCGAGAGGTTGAATCGGATTTTTTTGAAGTATTAGAGCCTTTGGGTGTTAAAGCCTGTAAGACTATGGTTATCCATTTTGCTCATCATCACGTTTTGATGTCCTTCCGACCGAAGGGAGGAATCTGGTTTCCCACAAAATTGTTCGTTATTAGCCTTGACCAGATTTCTCATCAGGCATTCGCCTGATTCGAAATGACAAAATGAGTTATTTTGCTGAGTAAACTGGATAACCGTACTGTAAGACACTCAGACCTCCAAACAGTAATAAGGAAACCCCATGCTAAAAGTCGGCTTCTACCAGTTCCGTCCGCTTTTTGGGCGGGTCGAGAAAAACCTGGCCAAAGTGCTCAAGGCTCTCGGTCCAGCGGAGGCAGATTTAATCGTTCTGCCAGAGTTGGCCTTTACCGGCTATTATTTCAAAGCGCGTTCTGAGGCCAAGGCGCTTGCTGAAGATCCGGAACGCTCTAAGACCGTAGAAAACCTGGTCGCTCTTTGCAAAGATCGGGACTTTTATTTGGTCACCGGATTTGCCGAAAGGAAACAGGACAAGGTCTTCAACAGCGCTCTCTTAATCGGTCCCGGCGGTGTGGTGCACACTTACCGCAAGCTGCATTTGTTCAACGAAGAAAAAAACTGGTTCGATCCGGGCGACACGCCGCTGGAGGTGCAGCCCGTGCGGGGGGCAAGAATCGGCATGATGATTTGCTTTGATTGGATCTTCCCGGAAGTGACTCGTACGCTCACCATCCAGGGGGCGGACATCATTTGCCATCCTTCCAATCTGGTGCTGAGCTATTGCCAGCAAACCATGTTGTCCCGCTGTCTGGAAAACAACGTCTTTGCCGTTACCGCCAACCGTTTCGGTGCCGACAGGCGGCCGCACGGGGAATTGCGCTTTACCGGCAAGAGTCAAATTGTGGCGCCGAAAGGGGAGTTGCTGCACCGGGCAGCTTCCCAACGCGAGGAGCTTTTTGTCGCTGAAGTCGACCTGAGTTTGGCACGAGACAAAAATATAACGCCGCTCAATCAGATTATCGCTGATCGCCGCCCGGAATTCTACGCCCCACTTGCCCGGGTTTGAGTGTATCCGAACCCTCCCTAATTGATTGCTTTGCGCATGACCTTACAAAGGATTCACGAAATCACACCGCTTCAGACCGCACCGCTTGTCTTTCCTGGACTTAAAGGATGTTGTTGGAATAAAATCTTCCGCTAAGGTCAAAGAAGGCAGGTATTCTTACGATAGGGAGATTTTGTCCAAACCTAAAATCGTTCTACAGCTAACTGAGTTTTCCAGCACCACTGCGACCGCTTGCACAGGGGTAAGCGGTCTGTTACGACACTTGCGAGGGGATCGTGGAAGCACAGTCGGTGAAAAAATCTTTAGTCGCCGCAGTTTTGTCTTTTCAGCTTTTTCTCATTCCTCCTGTTCTGGCCCGTGGGCAACAGCAGCCTCTCTCCGGGGGCAGCCAATTCAAGATTTTTTCTTACCAGGATAGCACGGGCCAGACCATCGGCGCCAGGGTTCCGGCCAACGTCCTCGTCAACCAAATCGCCAACAACGGCCGGGTTGTCGCGACTGCGGAACTGGACATGAGTGAAGTGCTGCGGGTAATCGTGGCGCTAAAAGGTGCGCCGGTGCTCAAAGCCAAAACATCGGGTCCCGATGCAAGCTCAGCCACAATCGACATCGAATCGCAACAAAGGCGCTTGCGGGCAGACGTCGAAAGCCTGGAGAGTCGACTTCTACAACACCCCTCTGGCGAATTCCCTGTCCGCAAAAGTCGCTTCGGACGCGCCTTCAGGGAAGTCTTCAACGGGGTAGCGCTCGAGTCCAGCAGGAAAGTCGTCGAGGCCGTGAAAAGGCTGCCCTACGTTAAGCGGGTGTACCGCGATGTGGAGGTGCAGGTTTTGCTGAGCGAGAGCGTGCCTTTGATTCGTGCGGACGCGGTGTGGAGTCAATTTGGCGTCAAAGGCGACGGCATGCTCATCGGGGTCATCGATACCGGCGTCGACTACCACCATCCCGCTTTGGGTGGAGGCTTTGGTCCGGCGTACAAGGTTGTCGGCGGCTATGACTTCGTCAACGACGACGCCGACCCGATGGACGACAACGGTCACGGAACGCTGGTGTCCGGCATTCTGGCCGCCGATGGCGATTCGCTGCAAGGCGTGGCCCCGCACGCCCGCTTGCTGGCGTTCAAGGTAGCCGACGCCAACGGGGCCGGCATCATGTCCGATATCATCGCGGCCATTGAAATGGCGCTGGACCCGGACGGCGACCCGAATACGGACGATGGGGTCGACGTGATCAACATCAGCCTGGGTAGTGCTGGTCACGCCGATGATCCGGCCTCGCAAGCCGTGGACAATGCTGTCGATGCCGGGGTCGTTTGCGTGGTCGCGGCCGGCAACGACGGCGGCCATTTCGCCATTCGTTCGCCGGGAACGGCCAGAAAGGCGATCACGGTGGGCGCAAGCAACAAGAGCGACGAGATGGCCGGTTTTAGTTCAAACGGTCCCAACCCGATGTCATTTGAAATCAAACCCGAAGTGGTTGCGCCCGGCGTGGCCATCAACACCACCAAATTGAATGGCGGCTTGAGCCTGGTCTCCGGCACCTCAATGGCCGCGCCGCACGTGGCTGGCGCAGCGGCTTTGCTGTTGCAGCTTCACCCGGAATGGTCTCCGGAAACGGTCAAGTCTGTGCTCATGGAAAGCTCTAAAAATCTCAGCACCGACCTTTTTGCGCAGGGCAGTGGCAGAATCGACCTGCTTCGGGCTGCGACCCTGCAGAGTGTGGTGGTGCCAGCCTCTGTGAGTTTTGGCCTGGCTGACAGCCGGCAGGACACCTGGAGTAAAACCGCGGTCTTAAAGATCCAAAACCTCGGCCAGGTGCAAAAAAGCTATGCTTTTTCAATAAGCAGGAACCTGCCTGCCGGAGTCAGTGTGCTAATCACCCCGGAAGTGTTGACTTTAGCGCCAGGGGAATCTCAGTTACTCAGTTTGGCACTGAATGTGGACAACAGCACAGTCCCCATGGTGGGGGACGCGCCGTACGCTTATTCTGGAGCCATCCTGGCAGCGTCCGCGGCTGACACGCTCAAGGTGCCTTTCGCCTTCATCAAGAGTCCACAACTGAACATCACTTTTGATGAAGGCCCCTGGTGGGTGGTCATTCACAACCGCAGGGGCGAGGTGCGGGATTACATTTGGCCAGGGCTGTTTCTCTCCGATTTGTTTCCTGCTGACACGTATGACATTCTGGTCTATTTTGAAGATGGCACCACGCAAGTGGTAAAGGAAGGCCTGTCTCTGGACAATCTCCACGCCCTTACCATCAGCAAAAGCGAAGCGGTCTACGACCTGACCATTGTCCCAATCGATGAAGAGGGGAACACCATTCCGGTCGACGACGGCATCCATTTGCTGAGATACAAGAATTCAGGACTTGAAAACCGGCTCAATGGTCCCTTGTTGAAGCGCCGGGTTTCTCCAATCAGCTCAGCCTATTCGCTGGAGTGGTCGGTGGCCGCCAAAGTGCCGCCCGACAAAGTCTACCAGTTTAATGGGCATGCCGATGGCATTTCAAGAAGCCTCGTGTTTCAGAACGAGCCGAGTGATTTGACGCATGTGACTTACCAGTACGCTTCTGAGCCTGGCACAGACCAGCTTTTTGTTCTGCACTGGATCAGTCGCGGACCTGAAGGAAAAATGTCTCTGACCTCCTGGGATGTCAACGACCCACCCCTGGTGCAGCCTTTTCTGGGAGAAGGCTACTACATGAGTCTGCCGTTTTCCGAGTTTTCTTTAGGTTACAATTTCAAGACCGTGTACAAATACACCGGTCCGCCTTTTGACGCTTTCGCTGCCAGCACTTACAAGATGTTTGAAACGCCGCGTTTGAAAGTGGAACAAGATTCAGCCGAAGGGTATTTGTTGGGTGCGACGAGGACACCGGTGTTCCGCGCGCAAAAACAATTGAACGTTGGCTTAAATCCGCCACATTGGTTTGGCAAGTTCGCAAATGCTGCGAACGAAATCGAATTAAAGCCCGCATTGGGGACCCGCCTCTGGTTTTTCCTGACGCAAATGAGCGATTTGCCGTTGCAAGACCACTACACTTATGAACTTTTTCAAAACGAGAAGTTGGTCGCTGCCAACATCATCTCAAATGTGGGACAAAGTGACGCCACATTTAGCCTGGCCGTAACCCCGGGGGTGTACACCATTGAGTTTCCTTATGATCGCTATTATGTAGGGTCAACGCAAGGCCACGCCCTGGTTGCTGCCACTTTCAACACGTTGGCCACCGACAAGAATCCGCCTTATTTGACTTCTTTTAATCTGCTTTCTAATGACCAGGTGACCAACCTGTTCGACCCGGGTGCGACGGTTAAAGTCGTATTCAGCGTGCAAGATGATCACGGATTGAACAAAGTTGAAGTCTACTATCGAACAGCAGAGGCGCAAGCCTGGCGATCCCTGATTGCGACAAAAAGCGACAGTCTGTACACGGCTCAAATTCCGGAGCAGCTTGACTCCGAATTCATTTCCCTCAAACTATCCGCCCAGGACTTTGACGGCAACAGGCTCGATTACACCCTGGAGCCTGCCTGTGAGATCGTGCAACAGCCCGCCCCTTTTTTGCTGTTGCAGCCGGCCAATTTCGATACGGTTGCCAGTCCAACACCGCGATTCGAGTGGCAAGACTTGCGAGACCCGCAAGAGGGTACAGTGGCTTATTCCCTTGATTTCGGCACCGACAGCACGCTTGCGGACGATTCCTTGACCAACCACGTGGCGCAACTGCCGCAAACTTCCTTCGTCGTGCCGGATTCGCTCCTCGACAACACGATGTATTACTGGGCCGTCGCGGCCGTTGATTCAGCAGGCACACAAATCTGGCGCTCGCCGGAAACCTGGCACTTCTGGGTCAACTACGTCAACGATGCGCCGGTCATGAAACCATTGCCAGACACCAGTTTTGCCAACAATGCCACCCTCGTGTTAGACCTGAATGCTTTTGCTTTTGATCCTGACAACAGCCCTTCAGATTTGCGCTGGAACGCTTTTGACCAGGAGCCCAACATCGTTTCGATCAATGACAGCACCAACGTTGCCACCTTTTCTGCCCCCAATTTCATCGGCCTCGTCGAGGTCATTCTCACGGTAGAAGATCCGCAGGGCCTGAGCGACTCCGACACCCTGGCGGTTTCGGTGCTCCAGCCAACCGGCGTGGCCGACGATGGGAATGCCCCGGTGCCGACAGAGTTTCGTCTGCACCCAAATTACCCCAATCCATTTAACCCCCTCACGACCATAAGATATGACCTTCCCGCGGACACCTATGTCTCAGTTACCGTTTACAATGTTCTGGGAAAAGCGATTCGTCGACTAACAGACCAGAAAAAACCAGCCGGCAGGCACGCCACGGTCTGGGACGGGACAGACGATTCTGAACGACCCGTGGCCTCAGGTGTCTACATCGTAACCCTGCAGGCGGGTAATTTTGCCCAATCGCGAAAAATTCTCTTGCTCAGGTGAGCTCGAAGTTCCATTTGATTTTTTCTTCGATAAGTTGTATTTTTTGCCAACATTCTAAACCTCGGCGTTTTTCGCAACAATAAGAGTGTTTATTGCGTAAGAAGCGAATAATTGGCTCCTAACAGAGGAACTCGATGACACTTTCAAAGCCTTTCGTGATTTCGGTTGTCCTGGGCATTTTGGGCGCAGGCGTTTTCTTTTCCCTGTTTGAAAAATATTCTCCTCAAGCTTCTCTGGATTTGCAGTTAAGTAGACCTCAAGTCATTGAACACGCGCGGGGGGTTCTTGGGCAAATGGGTTATGACGCCAGCCGCTTAAGTGCTGACGCCAATTTCCAATTTGATTCCGGAATTGCCTTGTATTTGGAAGAAGAGCTGGGCATGGTGCAGGCACACCGTGTGCTCAGGGCAGACTCCCTGTCTACCCACAACTGGTACGTTTATTTTTACGATCGCTCGCTGCCGCCGAGTCAAATGGCAGACCAGTACGATGTCTGGCTTTCGCCCACCGGCCACGTGCTCGGGTTTCAGCATCGGTTGCCCGACTCGGTTGCGATCCATTCCATCGATAAGGACTCGGCCCAGGCCCTTGCAAAGTCGTTTCTGCAAGACCAGGGGATCGACGTCCAAAGGTATTCCATCGAAAACTCCACGGCCTATCAACGGAGTCACCGCACAGATTATTTCTTCCGCTGGACCAGCCAGGACTCTGTCTTCGGCATGGCGGCAACGACGTGGGTGAAGGTGCAAGGCAACAAGATCGGCGGTTTTCATGACAGTCTCAAAGAACCGGAAGCGTTTCGCCAGGCTGGCAGCAAAATCCAAACTTTCGTTACGTTCATCGTTACTGCTTCCTCGATTGCAACATTTGTCCTGGTGATCTTTGTCATCGCACTCTTTCTGAAGAAGTACCACGAGGGGGAGGTTGGTATCAGCACCGCCATCGGCATCTTCGCTTTCTTATTCGGGCTGATTTTGGTTGAACAGCTTTTGCGGTTTACAACTATCGGCTTTGGGACAACGATTGGTGATGTGAATCGATTCAACGTGCGCATCATCGTTTTTGTCATAACGGTGTTCATCGTGCAGGCGTTTTTGGCGGCCATGGTGTTTGCGGCCTGGAGCGTTGGCGAGTCCTCAGCACGGCGAGGCTGGAACCAGGTGCTGCGGGCGATCGACGGGTTGCACCAGGGTAAACCGTTTACCCTGGAATTCGCTAATGCCGTTGTGCGTGGGTACTCTTTCGGCTTTGTAATTTTGGGAATTGTTTACGGTGCCACCGCCCTGATTTCTAAGATGACAAATTTCGGCGTTTTTACCTTACCGGCCCTCAGCGGCATTCCGGAATCGTTCTTCCCTTCCCTCAGTGCTACATTTCTGGGGCTTCGCATTGCGGTGCTCAATGAAATCGTCTTTCACCTGTTTTTCATTTCCTGGCTGCGGGAAAGGACGAAAAAGCTCTGGCCTGGCATCGTAATCTCGTCGCTGCTCTGGTCTCTGGTGGCGTTTACGCTTTGGGATTTTCCCCTGGGCTACATTTCGTTTAAGTGGCTGTTTCCTGCCTACTTTCTGCTCAGCGTCTTTCTGGGCTTGATTTTGGTTAAGTGTGATTTGTTAACCGCTATTTTCACCAACTTCGTAGTGTTGGCCTTGAGCTACGCGGTGCCCATGCTGGTTTCCTCGTCATCCTTTTTTGAGACTCAGACGGTGTTATTCTATTCTTTCATGAGCATTCCACTGGTCATGGCTGCCATTGGATTCTACAAGAAGCAGAAGTTCGAGTTTTCCCTGGAATTGACGCCGGCGCACATCCGGCGCATCACCGAACGGGAGCGCATGTCCAAAGAGCTCGAAATCGCTCGCACGGTGCAAATGAGCTTGTTGCCCAAAGAAAACCCGCTCGTGGAGGGCTACGACGTCGCGGGAATCTGCATTCCGGCCTTAGAAGTGGGGGGCGACTACTACGACTTCTTTCAACTTAGTAGCGGTAAGTTTGGCATCGCCATTGGTGACGTTTCCGGCAAAGGTGTGCCTGCTGCGATTTACATGACCCTGACCAAAGGCATCCTGCAGTCCTATGCCGGCGAGGCGGACTCACCCAAAGAAGTCTTGAACAAGTTGAACAAGCAGATGTACAAAAATATCGAGAAGAATTCCTTTGTGAGCATGTTCTATGCAGTCATCGACATGCGGCGGCACACTATTCGATTTGCTCGAGCCGGACACAATCCGGCCATTCTTGCCCAGCGCGGTAACGATGTGAATCGATTCCTGGAACCCAAAGGCATGGCGGTAGGCCTGGAAGCCGGGGAAAAATTCCACGCATTTCTCGAAGAGAGGGATTTGCAGTTGCAGAGCGGCGACGTTCTCACCTTTTACACCGATGGCTTCACCGAGGCCAACCGGGGGAACGGCGACGAGTACGGAGAGGAGCGGCTGTTGCAAGTCATTTCCTGCAACAAAAATCTTTCTGCCAGTGAGATCATTGAACGCGTGGTCAAATCAGTGAAAGAGTTTGTCGGTGGCGAGTCGCAGCACGACGATATGACCATGGTGGTGGTGAAAGTCTTGTAGGCTACATGAATTCAACGACTTTTTTTAGGAGCCAGGTCATTTTTCTCACCTCTTCCTCGGTGTTGTAAATATAAAATGATGCCCTGGCGCTGGGACCAATCCCAAGCTTCTCGTGCAGCGGCTGTGCGCAATGAAAGCCGGAACGAATCATGATATTTTCACGCAGGTTGAGCACTTTTGCCAAAGCGTGAGCTGCCAAATTTTTTGTCCCAAAGGAAATAAGGCCGATTCTGCTTTCCACATCCTCCGTTCCGTACACCTGCAAGTTTTTGATTCTCGACAGATCTGCAAGGGCCAGTTTTACCAGTCTCTTTTCGTGCGCTAAAATGTTTTCCAGGCCGATCTTTTCAAGATAGTCGATGGCCGCGGCCAGGGCCACGGCGCCTGCTACGTTCGGTGTCCCGGCTTCGAACGCCTGCGGCGGGTTTTCCCAAAGGTAGTGGTCAACGTGCACTTCCGTGACAGACCCGCCTCCAAGCATGAAGGGCTGCAACATGGGATAGACGTCACGCTTCACAAAAAGGACGCCAATGCTGAAGGGCGCCAACATTTTGTGTCCGCTGAAGGTCAAAAAATCGCAGTCAAGTTGTTTGACGTCGATTTTCATATTGGGTACAGATTGGGAAGCGTCGACCAAAGTGAGGACGCGGTTTTCTTTCGCCACTGCGAGAATCTGTTCTAACGGATTTACGGTGCCCAACACATTGGAGACATGGGAAACCGTCAGCAATTGGACGGATTGTTTGGATTTTAGCGCCAGGTCGCTCAGGCAAACCGTGCCATCGGGGTCGCTTTCGAAGTAGATGAGCTCCCTGGAATGTTGCCACGGCAGGATATTTGAATGGTGTTCAAACAGGCTGAGCAAGATTTTCCCAGAAATTGGCAGCGATCTCGCCACCAGATTAATGGCTTCGGTTGCATTGCGTACAAAGACGATTTCATCTTCATCGGCATTGAGGAACCGCGCCACCCTCCTCCGGGCTTTTTCGTAAATTTCAGACGCTTCCAGTGACAGTGTGTGAGTGCCCCGGTGTATGTTTGAACAGTGATTCTGATAAAAACTGACGAGGGTTTCGAGGACGGGGGTGGGCTTCTGAGTTGTGGCAGCGTTGTCTAAGTAAATGATCGGCTTATCATTTATCTTGCGTTGCAAAAAAGGAAAATCATTTCTAATTTTAGCGACATCCATTAAGCTATGGCATCAGTTGAGCCTGTAATAAGTTGTGGATTTTACGAATCTAAATTTCCCACCGGGTTCCGATTTGATCGATTTGACCAAATAAACGCTGCAGGCAACGGTTTCGCCGTAGAAGTCGTTGAATTCGTTAGCCAATTTTTCTTTGTCGATAAGCCGATTTCTTTTAGGCACTACGAGAAGATCAAATGATTTTTCTTCTTTTTGAATCAATTGGAAGTTGTCGATTTCCTCATGAGCGTGAAAGAAATCAAAAACGCGATCGCTGGCGAAAATCTTGCCCCGGCTGTTAATTAACGTATCGTACAATCGGCCTTGAACCTTTATTCTTTCAGCTTTTAAAACACACGAATGATTCCCATTTGAATAATGAGCCACATCGCCAATGTCATAACGAATGAGCGGCATGGCTTTGTTGGAGAGATCGGTCAAATAGAGTTTGCCTAATTCGCCTGGAGGCAACAAATCGTTGTCGCGACAAATCTCGATGTAATACAAATCCATGAAGTAGTGCAGACCGTCGTGTAAGTCACAATCGCTGGCAACAAACCCGGTTTCGCTGCATCCGTACGTGTCATAGATATCGCACCGAAAGGCCCTTTTGATCTTTTGTTTCATAAGATCAGTAATCGAACCCCCGATAGGCTTGATGACACCTACCTTGGGTGGCGAAATCTGCTCATCAAGAATGAATTTAGCCAACGCGTAGATGTAAAGGGGAAGTCCTTCAAGCAAATAGGGCTTATATTTCTGGATCCGTTCAACATAGCCGCGCAGGGAAGCCTCGGGTATGTTGGTCCCTGCTTTGCTGAAAGAGGGCAGAGTGAGGCGTCGGTAAGCCTTTTGTCGCCTGGCATGCACCTGTTTAAAGATATATTGATTCAGTGCGTGCAAATCCAATCTCTTGATTCTGTCCAGCAATTCTTTGCTGAGAAAATGATTATCGCCATTTTGGTAGTTTTCACCACATATATTTGAGCACATGTACGGCGGAATTTCTAACCATTTCTTGCCGAGTTCGTGACCACCCGCTTGTTTGTGGGCCCGCAGTCCGGCAGCCCAGTTTAAGTTGGCTTTGATGAAGTCATAGATACCCATCACTTGTTTAGTGGTTCCTGAAGTCGCCACATACATCCATTTCCGTCTGTCGAGTCCGTTGGCGGTGATTTGGTCCGGGAAATTGCGCATGATGTCTTCTTTGGTGAGCGGTGGTATTCGCAGAATATCGGACGGACGGTTTATTTTGTAAACATCGATCCCGGCCTGGCGGAATCTTTCACGGTAAAATGGCACGTGTTCGTTGGCATGAATCAGCATCTGCTTCAATCTTCTGAATTGAATTCGACTCAATTCTTCGAAAGAAAGGCGATCCTTCTTCAACATGTCCTGGTAAAAGTCCCAAAAATAGATTCTGTTTGATTTGCTGAGAGCCGGCATTATAAGCCGCCTCATGACCGCACTGTACATCAGATGGTCCTCCTCTTACATAGAAATTACAAATGTCTAACCAAAGTATTATACTTTTTGCACTTGCATATTGCGGAATTTTTATGCTTGCTATTATCCTCGATAATGATTAAGTTTAATAGTTCTGGAGAAAGGGCTTCCTCCAGGATTTTGGTGCAAATGATTAGAAACTTTACGTTTAGATTTAAATATGGAGAAATGTCATCATGATGTACGATCCATTTATGGTGCAACCCATGCGCGATGAGCTTACCCATATTGGCTTTAAAGAGCTGACCACCACGGAGGAGGTAGACGAGGTACTGGCGAAGGCGAATGGAACAACCTTTCTGCTGGTGAATTCTGTTTGTGGTTGTGCGGCTGGCCAGGCGCGCCCTGGGGCGGCCCTAGCCCTTACGAACGACGTGGTACCGGAAAATTTGGTCACCGTGTTTGCCGGTCAGGATGTGGAGGCCACGGCGCAGGCTCGCAGCTATTTGAAGGGCATTCCACCTTCGTCCCCTTCCATGGCCCTGTTTAAGGACGGCCAATTGGTTTACGTGTTGGAGCGGCATCAAATTGAAGGACGCAGTGCGGAACAAGTGGCCGCCGAACTTATAGCTGCATTCAGGAAATTTTGCAATTCAAAGGGCTGAGCAAGGCGCATCGGTGCCGAGCCAGCGCGGTGCGCCCGCAACTGAATGGAACAATGATCTTATGGATTCAACGGAGTTGCGCGGATTTGGGCCTTGTGAGAGTTTAATAGGTTATTCAATGCACGACCTGCAACAGATTTCGTTGGTCCAATCTGCGTTCTAATTCCTTTTGCACTTTTGTCAGTCGGGCGCCTGACCGATGCAAGACGTGAGACCGCATGCCATTGAGAGGCAGGGATTGATTGGATCCTTGCCTTTTTGTGTTTGCAGAAAGTGCCTGGATTCGAGAATCGGACCCTGACGCACACCACTTGAATCGCAATTCAACTATTCTGACCAGACTTTAGTGGCGGAAAAATAAAGGTCAACTCAGATTTGGAGCTATTCGGTGCTCTTTAGTGTGCTTCGGTGTTTGAGTTGACTTTTCCGAATCGGGGTTGAACAGTGATGTCCAACAGCGAAGGTCGCCGAATAAGTTTTGACAGGACACTTGCAAGACGGTGTCCTTCAGGATGGGGTTTTTTTGCGTCGGCCCGTGCGCAAAATTCGAGCTATTTGTTCCGTCCGAGGCAGCTTTTGCTAAAATAATAGACCAGCCCACCGAAAATCAGGAGACCGATAAAAGGGGCTGCGGCGCCGGCCCATTCGGTGCCAAAGCCCTCCGGCGCTTTCCCCTGGTAAAAGGCAACGGCCGCAATGCCGACTCCGAGAAGTCCTTCGCCGCCAACCAATCCAGAGCCGAACAGTATTCCTTGCTCTCGTCTGGAGGCAGCTTCTTCACTTGAAGAAGATTTCTTCTCTAACGCCACGCGCAGCAAACCGCCCAGGAAAACCGGGACCATGGTCGAAACAGGAAGGTAGACGCCCACCGCAAACGGCAGGCTGGGAATGCGGAACAGTTCGGTCACCAGGGCAATGAGCACACCAATGCCCACCAGAATCCAGGGCAAGGTGTTTTGCAACACGCCTTCGATGACCACTTTCATGAGCGTGGCCTGTGGAGCAGGCAGTTCCGTGGTGCCGAAGCCGTAAGCCTTATTCAGGAGCAGGACGGCCAAACAAACGAAAGTCGCTGAAGTGAGAACACCAGCCAACTCGCCAATCTGCTGTTTGTGTGGGGTAGCTCCCAGCAGAAAGCCGGTTTTTAGGTCCTGAGACGTGTCGCCCGCAATAGAGGCGGCGATGGCCACCACACATCCCACGGTCAGCGCGGCCACCTTACCGATATCGTCGGTCCAGCCCAGGAGCAGGAAAATGGAGGCAGTGCCGAGCAAAGCCGCTATGGTCATGCCGCTGGTGGGGTTTGAAGTCACCCCGACCAGGCCCACGATTCGAGACGAAACGGTGACGAAGAAAAAGGCAAAAATAACCACCAGAATGGCGCCGAGCAACCGCACCGCAAAGGTTTCCAGATTGCCGAAAACATGAGGAACCAGGGCCATGGTCACAGCAACAATCACGGCGCCAATGCCGACGACCTGCAACGGCAAGTCCTGTGCGGTTCGCGGCAGTGCCACGCCGGCTGCCTGCATGCGCGATTTAAGCTGCTGCGCGCCCACACGAAAACTTTCTATCATGGTAGGAATGCTGCGCAGGAGCGTAATCAGGCCGCCGGTGGCGACGGCGCCAGCACCGATGTAGCGCACGTAGCGCGTCCAGATCTGGCCAGGGGTCATGTCCGTGATCAATTTCATCGTTTCGGGATAGAGAGGAACCAGGCGCCCTTCTCCCCAGTAGGCGATGGCGGGAATGATGACCAGCCAGGACAACAGGCCGCCTCCCACCATGATGGCCCCGATTCGTGGGCCCAGAATATAGCCCACGCCGAAAAGCGCGCCCGAATTCTCGAGTCCGAGCTGTCCTTTTTTCAAAAATGGAATTCTAAAATGCACGTCGTCTGGAATTACGCGGATCCAGCCGGTCACGAATTTGAACAAGGCACCTACCCCAAGTCCAAGAAAGACGTTTTTAGCGCGTCCGCCACCCACTTCGCTCGCCACCAACACCTCGGCGCAGGCTGTCCCTTCGGGATATGGCAGATTACCGTGCTCCTTCTGGATCAGAAATCGCCGCAATGGAATCATGAAGAGGACGCCGAGGAGTCCTCCAAACATGGCCAGCAAGGTCATTTGTACCAGCGTTGGCTCCAGACCCCACAGAAACAAGGCCGGCAGCGTAAAAATCACACCGCTGGCCACCGAACTCGATGCCGAACCAATCGTCTGGGAAATGTTGGCTTCGAGTATGCTGCTGCTGCGGCCCAGAGTTTGTAACGCTTTAAACGCTGCCACGGTCATGACAGCCACCGGGATGGAGGTCGAAATGGTGAGACCGGCACGCAAGCCCAGATAAGCGTTGGCGGCGCCGAATAAAATACCAAAAATAATGCCTGCCACAGTCGCTTTCAGAGTGAACTCGGCTGGACTTTCAGAGGCCAGAATGTAAGGATCGTATGATTCGCCTTCAGGAATAGGTACGTAGGCTTTTTGACTTAGACCTTGTTTGTGGCTCATGAGCATGCTCTGTTTGTTGGTAGGAATGTTGAGAATTGTTTGCAGAGTATAACCCATTTGGCACAAAAAGGCAAGGGAATACTTTAATGCATGGAGAGTTACAATGGGTTCCGGAGTGTTCAGAAAGACGCTGTATGCTTGTCTGGAAGGATTGCCTCTCTTGAACAAGCAGCTAACCCGCTTGCGTCTTCCGTCGCTTCCAGGACCTCTGTCAAGAAAAGTATTGCCTATGGCACATTGCCCCGCGGATTCCAGTTGCGTGATTGCTGTACAGGCCCTTGTAGGTTTGATAATTGGCCGACAAATTGCGTAAGCAAGGCATTAGTTGTCACCAGCAAGTACCGTTGAAGAATTAGAGAAAAGTCATTATGCCCAGGTGAAGAATTATCTGAAAACTACGCGCATTAGACTGGGGCTTTTGATCAATTTTGGTAATCCAACTTTGCAATTCAAGAGAATCATTGTGTGCCGTTTTCGGTGCTTTCAGTGAGCTTCAGTGTTCGATTTTTAGTTTTTTTAATTCAACACTGAAGGACACCGAAGAAGACTGAATTTTTCTGATTCTTGTTAGCAAGGGTTGTTTGCCGTTTTCGGTGTTTTCAGTGTGCTTCAGTGTTCCTTTTTGGTTTTTTAATTCAACACCGAAGGCCACTGAAGAAGTACTTCCGACGCTTTAATGTCTTTGCCGGGAGGTTGCCCTCGAATGGCTTCACCAACTCCTTATTCGGTCTCAACCTTGGCAAACCGCATTTTGATTTTTTCAAAAGTAAGGTAAATCACCGGGATCAAAAACACGGTAAAAATGGTCGACGTCATGATGCCGCCGATGGAGACAATGGCCATGGGCGCGCGGGTTTCAGAGCCTTCACCCAATCCCAGGGCCAGCGGCAGCATGCCTAAAGCCACAGCCAGATTCATCATGATGATGGGCCGCAGCCGTTCGGAGCAGGCTTTGACGATGGCCTCCATGATTTCCATGCCCCGTTCCCGCAGAACATGCGTGTAATCCAGCAATAGAATGCCGTTATTCACCACAATCCCAACCAGCATGACCATGGCCATCATGCTGAAGATGCTGAGCGTCGCGCCGGTTATGAGAAGAGAAAGAATAACTCCCACCAGTCCCAACGGCAGGGTCATCATGATGGTAATCGGGTGAATGTACGATTCCAGAATTGCTGCCAGCGCCATGTAGGTCAGAATGATGGCCAGCAGCAACGCCTGCAAAATGTTGGCGAAAGATTCCGCCTGGCGTTCCGACTGCCCGCCGAAGAAAACTCCGTACCCGGGCGGCAGGTGCAGTTGTTGCAATTGCGCCTCGATGTCGGCCTGTACTTCCCCGAGGCTGCGCTGCGCAATATTGGCGGTGACCGTCACCAACCGTTTTTTGTCCTTCCGGGAAATCTGTGTGGGCCCGGCGCCAAGCTCGATGTCCGCAACTTCGGCAATTGGAATCACCTGGCCATCGGCGCCTCTGAGCAGAATATCCCGCACCTGGTCGATGTTGTTTTTGTCGGCGTCTGCGAACCGAACGCGCATGTCGTACTCGTGGTCGCCAACCCGGTATTCTGAAGCGACCTGGCCCTCGATGCTGGCGCGCACCGCCGAGGCCACTTGCCCAACCGTCAGGCCGTGCTCGGCAATCCGGTCCCGGTCCGGGATGATCTTGATTTCCGGCTTGCCCACTTTCCACGACGACTTCACCGACGTGGTACCCTTGGTTTTCCGCACAATGTTCATGAGCTGACCTGCTAAATCATTCAAGACATTCATGTCGTCACCGGTGAGTTCGATCTGCAGGTCGGCTTGCGCACCGCCAAATGGGTTGGTGGGTTTGACGGTGATGTCTGCGGCCGGAATGACGGCCAGCTTCGAAAGCATCTCCTTGGCGACCTCTTTCGTCGCTCGCTCCCGTTTGTCTTTGTCCACGAGTTTAACGGCCATTTGCCCAACTTCAACGCCCTCAGTACTGGCCGCCAAACCGCCGGCGTCGATTCTTCCTAAAATGGTGTAGATGGATTTCACCTCCGGAATTTTGCTGAGCGTTTGCTCCACCCGCCGTAAGGATTTGTCCGTTTGCTCCAGACGCGTGCCTGCTGGCATTTCAAGGGTCACATCGATCTGACCTTCGTCCGAAGGGGTGAAAAACTCGCTGCCAATAAAGCGCATTAGAAACAGACTCGCCAAAAAGATGGCCGTGTTGAGTACCATCACAGGGGGACGATGCCGCAGCGCCCAATTTAAGGCACTCTTGTAGCCGGTGGCCAGGTCCTCGTAAAGGGCGTCCCACCATTGCCCAAACCGGTACAAAGGTCCGCGTTTTTGCTCCTCATGATCGTTTTGTTGTTTCAGGAGTTTTGCCGCCAGCATGGGAGTGAGGGTAAAGGAGACGATCAGCGAGAAGATGGTGGCGAAGGCCACGGTTAACCCAAATTGGCGGAAAAATTGTCCCACGATTCCGCTCATAAAAGCAATGGGCGTGAATACCACAATGTTGGTTAGGGTTGAAGCCACTACGGCCAGAGCAATTTCCGCGGTGCCAACATCCGCGGCCGTTACCGGTTTTTCCCCCATCTGAATTCGGTGAATGATGTTTTCCAAAACCACAATCGAATTGGCGACCAGAATGCCTACCGAGATGGCCAGGCCCATCAGGGACATGAAGTTCAGGGTAAAGCCGGCAAACAGGATGAGCGTAAAGGTCGCAATGATGGAGGTCGGCATGGCGATGGCGGCGATGATCGTGCCCTGTATATTGTGGAGAAACAGGTAAAGCACCAGGGCGGTCAATAGAATCCCGATGAACAAATTGCTCATGACGTCGTTGATCGAGCGCTCGATAAAAACAGACCGGTCTCGCGCCACTTCAATCCTGACGTCGCCGGGAAGAACATCGGCTAATCGGGCGATTTCTTTTTTGACCCCTTTGGCTACCTGCACGGAGTTGGCATCGCCTTTCTTCACAACCGACAGCCCCACCGCGGGTTTGCTTTCGTAGCGGGCTAAGTCCCGTTGTTCCTCGAACGAATCGATGACATCGGCTACTTCGGTAAGTTTGATCGGGTTTGGATTTGAGAAAGACGCGAGTCGCACTTTGCGGATTTGGTCCACCTCGTCGAATTCACCATCGAGGCGGACGGTGTACTCCTTAGTGCCCTGCTTAATATGTCCACCAGGAATATCCAGATTAGACGCGGCAATGCTTCCCACAACATCGAGGATGGAGAGGCCGTAGGCGCGCAAACGGTCGCGGCGCACAGAAATCAAAATCTCACGCTCTTTGCCACCGAAAATGTCGATGGAGGCCACCCCGGGAACCCGGGACAGCCGGTCTTTGATCACGTCATCCACCAGGCGGTAGACTTCTGCCAGCGGCCTTGGACTTGAAACGGCTAAATCCAGGACGGGCTGCGCATTGATGTCAAATTTCGACACCACCGGGTCTTCGGCATCGTCCGGCAGGTCTGATTTGATGAGGTCGATTTTGTCCTTCACTTCGATCGCCACGATATCGACATCGGTGCCGACTTCAAATTCCACAATCATAATGGCCACACCTTCACGGGCCACGGCCTGTACGTGCTTCACACCACTGATGGTGCTGACTTCATCTTCGATTTTCTCGATGATAAGGGTTTCGATTTCCTTGGGCCCGGCTCCAGGGTAGACCGTGGTAATGGTCACCACCGGGAAATCCACATCCGGGGTGAGATCCACAGCCAGTTGAAAATAGGAATACAATCCAATCACCACAAAGGACATGATGACCATGGTCATCAGCACCGGGCGTTTTATGGAAACTTTAGACAAAAACATGG
>JBHHYI010000052.1:0-24424 GCA_046757525.1 bacterium
AGGCTGAGAAGCTAACAGCGCAGGGGGTCAAGGAACTCATCCTGGTGGCGCAGGATACCACCATCTACGGTCAAGACCTTTACGGCAGCAAGCAACTGGTGCCGCTGCTGGAACGCCTGTCACAAATCGACGGCCTGCGCTGGATTCGACTGCTTTACACCTATCCGGCCCATTTTAGCGACGCTCTGATCGATGTCATGGCGGAACAGGACAACATTTGCAGCTACGTCGACCTGCCCATTCAGCATGCCTCGGACCGCATCCTCAAAGCGATGGCGCGCAAGGTCAAGCGGCGCGACCTCGAACAAATCATCGATAAACTGAGAACGAAAATCCCCGACATCGCCATTCGCACTTCGCTGATCGTCGGATTCCCCGGAGAAACGGCGCAGGATTTCCGCGAAATGGTCGATTTTGTTGAAAGAATTCGTTTTGAAAGGTTAGGCGTCTTCACTTACTCGAGAGAGGAAGGCACCCCGTCCTACGATTTTACCGGCCAGGTACCTGACAGCGTGAAACGGGAAAGATGGTCAGAACTGATGGACGTGCAGGCTGAGATTTCCCATGAGGTCAATCGACGACGCATCGGAACGGTTGCTGAGGTGTTGGTCGACGGGTACAATCCGGAAACAAATACGTGCGTGGGGCGCACTGCATGGGACTGTCCCGGAATAGATAATTCGATTGAGTTTGGCCGCAGAGTTGAACCCGGCAGCTTTTGTCGAGTTAGAATTATGGGGTGCTCTGATTTTGAGCTAAAAGGCATCTTAGTCGATTGAGACGCCTGGAATATAATCATTTTGCAATACGCTTTTAGCGTTGGAGGACGTGGTCATGCAAGAAAATGACTCAAAGACTTGGCTTTTAATCCTGGTGGGTATGCTTTCGCTTTTGCTAACAGTAGGCAAGGCATATTCGCAAGCAGAGACTTCTCGTCCCAGACCCCGTAAGGAGACACTCAAGTTCAACTTAGACGCGACAAATATGAGGGCTGATTCTGCTAACTTAAGCCGTTTGGCATTGGTCGTCAAGGTGACGAATGAAGCCTTGCAATTCATCAGGACCAGGGATCGTAAATTTCGGGCCGATTACGAGATTTTAGTGGTAATAAAGAACAGTGCAGGCCAGGAAGTGGAAACGAGAAAAACCAAAGGCGCTGCTTTTGCTGACAATTTCAAGCAGACGGAGTCTATCCGTTTAGTCAATACCAGCAACATTAACTTTGACTTGCCGCCGGACAAGTATGAAGTGAGCGTCAGTGTAACCGACCTGGAAACTTCTAAACAAGGGGTAAAAAAATTTACCGGCATCTTGAAAGACTTTTCATCCACAGAATTTGCGGTCAGCGACATCGTCTTTGCTGAGGCTGGCGTGGAAAAAGGGGACGGCGTTATTTATATTCCACCGCAATCTGCCGAAACCACGCCCAACGGCGAAAGTTTGAACGCCTATTTTGAGGTGTACAACGTACCGGCCGGCGACAGCTTCATCGTTTCCTACAAGATATTGGACTATGAACAGAAACCAATGGCTGAGGTGAGTTACCCAATCCAAAGTCAGGGCCCGGTTAGTAGAATCAATATCAGACTTGACGGCTCCGCATTGCCCCATGGACAATACGCGACCAAGTTGACCGTCAAACACAAGCAAGACTCAATCGATGTTGAGAAAGCACTCAATTGGCACTGGCGCGGGCTTCCAATCGCTTTTGACGATCTCTCAAAAGCTATCGATGCGCTGAGATATATCGCCTCTAAGGGTGAACTGAAGAAATTAAAGGCCGCCAAACACGACCAACAACACGAAGCGTTCATGAAGTTTTGGGAAAGACGCGACCCGACCCCGGGCACGGCTGAAAATGAGCTTATGGAAGAATATTACCGAAGAATTCAATATGCGAACGAGAATTTTTCCAGCAGTTTCAGGGAGGGCTGGAAGACCGATATGGGGATGGTCTACGTAAAGTTAGGGCCGCCAGATCAGGTGGAGCGGAACCCGTACAATCAAAACCTTGCTTACTTTCCGGGCAGAACGATTAAAGCCCTTCAAGCCTGGACCTATTACAGCTACAATCGACAACTCGTGTTTTTTGATGAAAACGGGTTTGGAGATTATCGTCTGGCCAATCCGGAAACCTTTTATAGTATGATCCGGGAATGATCCTAAGTCAGGTTACAGATTTCCTTGATCCTAAAGCCTAAAAAGCTAAAACGCGGCGATCTCGTCGGCGTGGTTGGGCCGGCGAGTCCCATGATCCGCAAGAGACTTGAAGCCGGCCGCCGGTATTTGGAGAAGCGTGGCTTCCGGGTGAAGTTGGCTGAGCATATTCAAGACGCGCACGGGTACCTGGCAGGACGAGATCGCGACCGCGCCAGCGATTTTAACCAGATGGTGCAGGATCCGGAGGTTGCGGCAATTTTTTGCACCCGTGGCGGGTATGGCACGCCACGAATCCTGCCTCTGATCGATTACACAGCCCTCAAACAAAATCCCAAGATCATTGTCGGTTACAGCGATATCACAGCGCTGCAACTGGCCATATTGGCGCAAGCAGGTCTGGTGTCCTTTTCTGGGCCTATGGTCGCTGTTGAAATGGGCAAGGGCATGCTGCCGTTCACGGAAAGCCATTTTTGGAAGCTGCTGACCGCGGCTGGGGAGAGAATAAGCTTTGTCCCGCAAAATAGTTCCCTGAACATTGTGAAACCGGGCTTCACCGAAGGGCGACTCCTTGGCGGATGTTTGTCCATGCTATGTTCGTTGTTGGGCACGCCTTATTGCCCCGATTTCAAGGATGCCATTTTGTTTCTTGAAGATGTGGGGGAAGAGCCGTACAAGATCGACCGTTACTTGACCCAATTGAAGCTGGCCGGAGTCTTACAGCAAATAAGTGGCCTGGTCTTCGGGCAGTTTGTAGACTGTGTTCCCCAAGGCCCGGGGGCCAGTCTAACCTTGCAGCAAGTTCTCGAGGACACCGTCTCGGACCTGTGTGTGCCTGTTTTGAGCGATTTGCCCTATGGTCACGTGGACGCCAAGTACACCCTGCCCATCGGGGTGCAAGCTCTATTGGATGCGCACCAGGGCTTGCTGCAATTGACCGAAGATGCGGTGGTTTCGTAGAATTCATGCTTTACCTTTGGAGCAAGGAGAGGCCGGACGTTGGACCCATTGAGAGTCGGAGTTTTTGCTTCTGGACGTGGTTCTAATTTGGAAGCTTTGCTCAAAGCAATTGAACGGGGGCGCTTGAATGCAACGATCGTCCTGGTTGTCAGCAACAATGCGCAAGCCGGGGCGTTGCAGGTGGGCAGAAGGCATGGCATTCTCGCTTTGCACCTGGCGCAGGAAAACTTTGCCTCTCAGGAAGCGTTTGACCAGTCCCTCCTAAATGCCCTAACAGAACACGAGGTGGAAGTCATAGCCCTGGCCGGATATTTAAAAAAGATTAGTGCGAAGATCATTCGAGAATTCAAGCACCGCATTTTGAACATCCATCCGGCACTTTTACCGGCATTTGGTGGCAAAGGCATGTACGGCATGAAAGTTCACCAGGCAGTGCTCGACTACGGCTGCAAAGTTTCCGGGGTAACCGTGCATCTGGTGGATGAAGGATACGACACCGGCCCGCCAGTTTTGCAGCGATGTGTGCCGGTCAAAGACGATGACACCGCGGAGAGCCTGGCTGCCAGAGTGCTGAACGTGGAGCACGAAATTTACGCTCAGGCTCTGCAACTCTTTGCCGAAGGCCGCGTGCAGGTGCGAGATCGAAGAGTATTTGTTAAACCGGGGTCAGGAGAACCTGGATTCGGACCTTGAACGCTGAGGCACGTGGTTCAAAAACTGCACGGCTTGCACCCAAATGCAGACGTTTCAGGAGCAAGGGTCAAATCACAAGAAGCCACCAGTTACCATTGATCAAATCCGTATTCCATCGACGTAAATCCGTAGCATCTTCATTCTTAGCCTGAATCATTCAGTTGCGCGCTCAAGGTGTGAAAATTGCTTGTTAATTGTCCTTTGGTTTCTTATCTTCACCAGGGAGTTATTTTAGCCTGAAACACAAATGAAACTTAAGTAAGACAAACGTCTCGTTTGTCAATTTAGTAAAACAAACATCTCGTTTGTCAGCGCCCCCAATTGAGAGATTTCCACCTACTCGAGGAGGATGCCACAAAATGCCCAAAATAGGCCGGGCCTTGCTCAGCGTTTACGATAAAACCGGAATCGTTGAACTTGCAAACGGATTGCAAAAGTTCGACGTTGAAATATTGTCCACAGGCGGCACCGCTGCGCATTTACAGCACCATGGGATTCAGACGCGGTCGATTTCGGAGATCACGCAATTTCCGGAGATTTTGGATGGCCGGGTGAAAACCCTGCACCCGAAAATCTTCGGTGGTTTGTTGACCGTTCGGGAAAACCCCGAGCAAGTTGAAGAAGCGCAACAACACGGCATCGAATTCATCGACCTGGTGGCCGTTAACCTGTATCCCTTCGAAGAGACCGTTGCCAAAGCTGGCGTGACCTTGTTGCAGGCGATGGAAAATATCGACATTGGCGGGCCGAGTATGATTCGGGCCGCAGCAAAAAATTACCTGTCTGTTGCGGTGGTGACCTCTCCCGACCAGTACCAAGCCGTGTTGACGGAGTTAAAGAAGCAGCAGGGGCAGGTTTCGTTAGAGCTACGCAAGAAATTAGCGGCGGCTGCTTTTGCCAGGACCCAGCGCTACGACGCTGCCATCAGTCGTTACTTATCCGACGGTGAGCTCCAGGACCGCTTTCCCGACCACCTTGCTTTACAACTGGAAAAAGTGCAAACCTTGCGCTACGGTGAAAATCCGCACCAGAAGGCAGCCTTTTACCGAGAGCCTGGTGCCGACGCCGGCGGTCTGACGCGTGCCAGGCAGTTACACGGCAAGGAGCTTTCTTTTAACAATCTAATGGACCTGGACGCAGCTTTAAACATCGTGCAGGAATTCGACGAGCCGTGCGTAGTGGTCCTCAAGCACACCAATCCCTGTGGCGTGGCGGTCAGTGGGACGCTGAGTGAGGCCTACGCACACGCGCGGGCGACGGACCCTGTTTCGGCCTTTGGCGGCATTGTGGGGCTGAACCGGACTCTGGACCTTGCCACGGCAAAAGCGATTTCTGAGGTGTTTACCGAGGCTGTCATCGCGCCGGGTTATTTGCCAGAAGCGCTTGAACTCCTCAAGTCGAAGAAGAACCTGAGGCTCATTGAATGTGCTGAGGCAAGCCCATCACCTTCCGAATCGTTGGATATCAAGCGCGTGCTGGGTGGTGCCCTTTTGCAGGAGCGCGATTTGCCGAGCTTAAAAGCGCCCGAGTTTGAGGTCGTTACCCAACGTCAGCCGTCGGAAACTGAGTGGGCGGCCATGAAGTTCGGCTGGCGCGTGGTCAAGTGGGTCAAATCCAACGCGGTCGTTTTTACCGACCACAGTCGCACCCTTGGGATTGGCGCCGGGCAGATGTCGCGGGTGGATTCATCTTTGTTTGCTGTGGACAAAGCCGGCAGGATGGGGTTGGAGCTAAAGGGTAGCGCGGTCGCATCGGATGCCTTTTTCCCGTTTCGCGATGGGGTGGACGCTGCTGCACAAGCGGGCGCCACGGCGGTCATTCAGCCCGGAGGTTCCATTCGCGACCAGGAAGTCATTCAGGCGGCCGATGAGCACAACATGACCATGGTCTTTACCCACGTACGCCACTTTCGACATTAACAGGTAAGTCCGGGCACAGGAATCAAGAAGGGAAAGAACCGATCTAACCATGCGATCCAATTTTTTTCAATCACTCCGCAGCAGTTTTTTTACCAATGACATTGCAATCGATCTTGGCACGGCCAATACTCTGGTTTTCGTCAAAGGCAACGGCATCGTGATCAATGAGCCTTCCATCGTTGCGGTGAGGAAGAGCGATCAGACTATCGTGGCTCACGGCTTGGATGCCAAAACCATGATGGGCCGAACGCCAGAAGAGCTGGTCACCGTGCGACCGTTGAAGGATGGGGTCATCGCCGATTTCGATCTGGCAGAGAAGATGATCCGGCACTTCGTGAAGAAGGTGCAGCCAAATCGCTTGATTCGACCGAGGATTGCAATCTGCATTCCCACCGGCATCACAGAAGTCGAAAGGCGGGCGGTGCGCGATTCTGCCGAGCACGCCGGGGGCCGTGAAATCTATTTGATTAACGAGCCGATGGCCGCGGCCATCGGGGTAGACCTGCCCATCGAGGAGCCGGTGGGCAGCATGGTCATCGACGTCGGCGGTGGCACCACGGAAATTGCCGTGATTTCGCTTGCGGGAATCGTTACCGACATCTCCATTCGCATTGGCGGTGACGAAATGAACGAAGCCATCATGCAGTATTTCAAGAAATTGCATAATCTACTAATCGGCGAAAACACGGCCGAAGCCATCAAGATAAACATGGGTACGGCGGCACCTTATGAAGCAGACGGCGCCATGAGCGTTAAGGGCCGGGACCTGGTTGCCGGCATCCCCAAAACCGTGGAAGTGCACGCCAAGGAGATTCAAGATGCGTTGGCAGAAACCGTTGGGTACATCATCGAGGCCGTCAAGCTCTGTCTGGAACGGACCCCGCCGGAGTTGGCTTCCGACATCCTGGACCGGGGGATCGTGTTGACCGGCGGCGGTGCCTTGCTCACCGGCCTGGACGACCGGCTGCGCCTGGAAACCGAACTGCCCATAATCGTGGCCGAGGATCCACTCACCTGCGTGGTAAAAGGGACAGGCAGAATATTTGATAATCTGAATGGTTACCGAAAAGTATTGAGTCACATAAAAAAGTATTGAGATGCGACTGCTGCATGAATGGATCAGGCACCGCAAAGAGGCTCTCACCTTCCTAGGGACCATCGTGTTTTCTTTAACTCTGATGTTCAACAACGATGTCACCCAAATCCGGACTATCAAAGCGTGGACAGTTGGGTCCGTTGGTTATTTGTTAGACAAGCTGACGGTGATCAAAAAAATCACCAATACCTACCAGGAGAACGAGTGGCTGCGCAAAAAGAACGCTGAATTGATGCTCGAAAATGCGCGACTCAAAGAAGCGCGTTTTGAAAACGAGCGCCTGAGAAAGCTGTTGGCGTTCAAACCTGAGAGTCAATTAGATCTGATTCCTGCCAAAGTCCTCGGTCGTGGCGGCAGTGGCTTCATCAATTCGATTCTGGTTTCTATCGGTAGCTCTGACGGTGTCAAGCGGAACATGCCCATCGTCACGGCTCAGGGCGTGGTCGGCAAATTGTTGATTGTGGGGCGCCAATATTCGACGGCGCAATTATTGTTAGACCGAAATTTCAGATTGAGCGTGATGGTGCAGCGCAGCCGGGTTTCCGGCATCCTGACTTGGCGCGAAGGCAACACGGTGTCCATGGCCGCCGTGCCCAAACGTTCGGATGTCAAGGTAGGCGACCCGGTGGTCACCTCGGGATACAGTTCCATTTTCCCCAAAGGCTTGACTGTGGGAGTCGTTTCAGACGTCCAGGAAAACATGATGGAGATGTTTATGAAAATAGTCGTCAAGCCTCAGGTTGATTTTACCAAATTGGAAGAAGTTTTTGTAATCCGGAATCGGAAGTCTTTGACCGCAAGCGACCAATGAGTATACTGGCTTATGGGCTCCTGTTTGTCCTTTCTCTCCTTGTTCAACTAAAAATCGTCCCTCTTTTTTCCATCAACGAAACTACACCAGATTTGATCCTGATCGTGGTGATTGCTGTGGCGTTCAGGAAAGGGCAGCTCTGGGGCGCGCTCAGCGGATGCGTGGTGGGGCTGTTTTGGGACGTTTTGGGAACAGAATTCGTAGGTCTATCGGCTTTGTGCAAGGCTATTGCGGGCTACACCGCCGGGTTTTTTGCTCACGAACAGGTCGAGAGGAGCTTCGGCACATTGGTTGGTCTCCTAATCATGACGATTCTCATCCATGATTTTGTTTACTATTCGATCATGTCCATCGGCCTCTCGATGAATTGGTGGCAGATGTTTTTCAGGTACATTCTTTTCAAAACCACCTACACCTTTGTCATCGCATTGGCAATCCATTTAGCGTGGCCAACCGGGCTTTGGGGCCACGCGAGACGATTTGAATAACGCTTCCGAGAAAAGAGTACTGGTGCAATGGAAACCAATTTGGAGAACAAGAAGAGATTTTACACGCTGTTCATCATTTTGTTATTTGCCATTCTGATTGGACGGTTTGCCCAGCTTCAGCTTTATGAATGGGACAAATACTACCGCCAATCCGAGAGGAATCGCGTTCGGGAGATCGTTACCGATGCGCCGCGGGGACTCATCCTCGACCGAAAGGGGGAAATCCTGGTGGACAACCACCCGGCTTATTCGGTCTCGGTGGTGCCCTACGAGTTCTTGAATTCAGACAGCACTCTGGCTTTGTTCTCGGAAATCATGCACCTGGACCCGGCAAATCTAAAGCAGACTATTCAAAAGAAGAAGGTCGGTGATTTTACCCCAATTAGAATCAAAAGACAAATTGATCTCCAAACCCTTGGCCACATTGAAGAATTCAAACTGGATTTGCCCGGCGTGCTTTACAATACTGAATCCAAACGGTATTATCCGGCGGGCATCAAAGCGCCCCATTTATTTGGCTATTTGGGAGAAATCACCGCGGATGAATTGTCCAAACGCAAAGCGCAGGGCTACAAGTTGGGTGATTTGATCGGCAAGAATGGCATCGAGTTGCAGTATGAGTCTCGATTGCGTGGCAAGCCAGGGGTGCAATATGTGGAAGTAGACGCCGTGGGAAGAGAAATCAGGGATCTGCCTGAGCTGTCACGGCAAAAACCGGTGCCCGGGCAAAATATCTATTTGACCATCGATGCAGGAATTCAGCGATACTTAGAAAAGGCGATGGCCGACAAAAAGGGGGCCGCCGTGGTGTTGGATCCCAGAAACGGCGAGGTCCTGGCTTTGCTGAGCAAACCGGATTACGAGCCCGAGCTGTTTTCCAATCCATTAGCCGATGAAATTTGGAACCAACTCGCGGTGGCAGAAGGCCACCCATTGTACAACCGTGCCTGCCAGAGCGTGTACCCGCCGGGGTCAACCTACAAATTGGTTCTGGCCGCTGCCGGCCTGGAGACCGGAATCCTCGATCCCGAACGCTCCGTTCTGTGCACCGGCGCTTACCGTCTTGGCCGCCGAAATTTTGACTGCTGGAAAAAAGGAGGCCACGGCGAAGTAAATCTGGTCAAGGCCATTGAACAATCGTGCAATGTTTATTTTTACACCATGAGCCTGGAGGTGGGTTTGGCCAACTGGAGCAAGTATTCGCGGCTGTTCCATTTTGGCGTGAAAACCTTCCTGGACCTGCCCAACGAAAGCAGCGGACTCGTGCCGGACCAGCGCTATCTGGATGAACGCTACGGTGCCGGTGGCTGGACACAGGGACTGTTGCTAAATTTGGCCGTGGGCCAGGGGGACCTACTCACCACCCCCCTGCAAATGTCTTATTTTGCCATGCTCATTGCCAACGAGGGCGTGGCTTACAAGCCACATCTGGTGCGGCGGTTTGAGAATCCGGCCACCGGTGAAACCACGCCCGCGAGAATCGTTGCCTCTCGGGTCAACCATATTTCCACGGACACTTATCGCAGGCTGAAGCAGGGCATGTACCGGGTGGTGAACGGAGAACATGGCACGGGCCGGGCCGCCTGGGTTTCCGGAGCCAAAGTTTGCGGAAAAACAGGCACGGCGCAGAATCCACACGGCAAGTCTCATGCCTGGTTTATTGGGTTCGCTCCGCTTGAGAATCCTCGCGTAGCGCTGTGTGTGTTGGTTGAGAACGGTGGGTCCGGAGGCGCGGTGGCCGCGCCAATTGCCCGGGGCGTTTTCGCCAGAATCTTTGACGAAAAGTCCACCACTTTTGCGGAGAACAAGCGGGGTGGGATTCACAATTAAAATAGGTTAAACCAACGTCACCCTTCCCGGAGAAGGTCAGCGTTTCCTGATGAGGCAGCCATGTTTATTGAATCCAGATTGTTACGCCATTTCGACTTGGGCGTCCTGATTGCGACCATTCTGATTGTTGCCTGCGGGCTGATCGCCATTTACAGCTCCACTTACACCCAACAGGCTCAGGGCACGCAGCAAAATTTTGACAAACAGGTTCTCTGGCTTGTGTTCGGATTGTTCCTTTTGGGCACGGTTTTGGCGACTTCCTTTCGCGTTTACTTCAAATTCGCCTATCCTGCTTATCTGATTACCCTCTTGTTATTGCTGCTGGTTTTGTTGGTCGGTACCGGGACCGGTGCGAAACGCTGGATTCCGTTAGGCGCATTCTGGATTCAACCGGCTGAGTTTGCCAAGATCGGTACGCTCCTGGCGCTTGCCAAATATTTGAGTAGGGATAACCGCAACGTGAACAAGCTCAGAGAGCTCTTGTTTGCCTTCGGAATCGTCTTCCTGCCGATCTTGTTGATCATCCGGCAACCTGACCTTGGCTCGTCTTTGGTGTTTGTCGCCTTAGTTTTGCCCATGTTGCATTGGGCGGGCCTCTCATCGATCTATTTGTTCGTGCTGCTGGCACCTTTGCTTAGTTTGATTTGTGCCTTTAACTACTATTCTTTCTTTTTGGCCATGCTGGTCATCAGTCTGGTACTGCTTTTGTCGCAAAAGGGGCTGCGGTTTTTTCTGATTAATTTTGTCTTAAACATCGGGGTGGGCATCTCCACGCCATTGTTCTGGAACTTTCTGAAGGAATATCAAAAAAAGCGGATTCTTACGTTTTTGGGGCTGGTGACCGATCCCAGTGGTCTGGGCTACCAGGTCATTCAGTCGAAAGTCGCCATTGGCTCCGGCGGCTTCGGGGGCAAGGGTTTTTTGCACGGCACGCAGACCCATTTGAGATTTTTGCCCGAACAACACACCGATTTTATTCTCTCAGTAATAGGGGAAGAGTTTGGTTTTATTGGGGTCATGTTTGTGTTGATTCTATTCCTGTTTATCATCATCAAAGGCATCAAATTAGCGACTGTTGTGAAGAGTGAGTTCTTGCGTTTGCTCATACTGGGGTCGGTGTGCATCATGGCCTTTCAGGTTCTTGTGAACGTGGGCATGACTGTTGGCATTATGCCGGTCACGGGTCTTCCTCTGCCGTTCTTGAGCTATGGTGGCTCCGCTTTGTTAACCAATTTGACCCTAATTGGTTTCATTTTGAATGGCTCCATCAGGAGATTCGAATATCTTTGAGCCATTTATTTGGCAAGCTGTTGTTTTGTCGTGGACTAAGTGACAGATTTACCTTGACTTTTAAGTGAGAGTTTAATAAATTTTTATAAATATTGGAATAAATAACGATTGGATTGAGAAGTTGATGCCCAAGAACAGATTAGTTTTGACCGTGCTTAGTTGTTGTTTTTTTGTCGCAGCGGGATCGGCCGTGTTTGGTGGAGACTTGAGATTTGGCATCGGGATTAATGCTGGCATCAGTCGTCTGGAGGGGGATTCGAAGTCCCCGCAAATCAGCCCCATGGTTTCCGGCCATCTGCGTATTTTGCCTATTCCCTATTTTGCCATCAGTGGAGATTTGGGGTTTTCTCAGCTCAACACCAACGACCGCAGGTTCTTTTCCGATTTTAAGACGACCATTGTTCCATTCGAATTGAGCGGTATTGTGAACTTCTTGCCATTTAACAAAGTCAATCCGTATGTCATGATCGGTGGTGGCGGCGTTTACTGGAAAGCTACCAATTCCGGAACCACCCTCCAGGACAATCTCGACTCTTTTCTGAAGACCGGTGGCGGCATAGAATACAGGCTAAATCCGAGTTTCAGCCTCGATGTCGGGGCCACCTTTCGCTTTTCGTTCACAGATGCTTTTGACCAGTTGCGACAGGGCGATGAGAACGACCAGGTGCTGGATACCCATGTGGGTCTGACGTACTACTTCAAAAAAGGTGGCGGCGACAAAGATCACGATTCCATTCCCGACGAGTTGGATTTGCTGCCGGAAATAGCAGAAGATCACGACGGCTATTTGGACCACGATGGCATACCGGAGAAGAATCCATTCCCTTTAATCCTCGACGATTCGGCTTCTTCCAGCGATTTCGATAACAACATCTCTTCCCCTATTGTGATTCATCAATTGATTCACCAGGTGGAATCAGGACACCGCATACCCGTGAGGGCCAATGTATATTCGAATGTGGATTTACGCGTGGTGGCGGTCATATACCGCCACGTTGGTAATCGAGAATGGAACGTGATTAGAATGACGGATTTAGGCGACCATTTGTACGAAGGCTTCGTCCCGGGCCGCGAGGTGACTGGCAATGGATTTGAATACTGCGTGGTAGCTGTTGATGAGACTTTGCGCGGCATTGGTTATTCCGGCCTGCCCAGCATGCCCATCGAAGTCCATGTCAATCCGAATGGCAAATTCTGGCGCATATTGGGAGGTTTTGTAGGGGCTTCAACCATTGGAACCGCGTCGTATCTCGTTGCAAGAAAACAAAATTAGATGTTAAATATTGGAAGGACCCAATGTGGAGGTGCATGATGAATTCTAAAAGATTATTTAAGAGGCTACCTGCATACTATTTGGGATATGCCCTGGCTTCGGTTATGCTTTTGTTCTTGATGAGTTGCGGCGCTTCCCGGCAGGATTCAGAGCTGGATAGCGATCAGGTTAACATTGACGATTTGTTGGGCGACGAGGAGAATAGGCCTGAGGATCAAGCAGCCGAGGAAGCCGAGGTGTTGAGATTGCTGGGCATAACACAAAGGGAGAGTAACGCAGTTGCGTCGGATAGTGAAGCGATGGCCGCGGTTGAAGAACAGTCGGGTGATTTGCAGAACGACGTTTCCCAACTCAAGAAAGAAATTCAAGATAAGGACCAGGAGATCAACTCGCTAAGGTCCGAGATCATCAACAAGGAAGCCAGAATCAACGATTTGCAATCCCAAATGAAAAACGTGCCGAAACCCGTACGCAGCAATCCTTCGATAGGGGATTTAGCCGATTTCAAATCCAGCTATCAGAGTGCCTTAGATCAATTCAACGCCAGAAATTATCAGGCGGCCTTGTCACAGTTCCGTCAATTGCTGTCCATGGATTCCAGCACTTCGCTTTCAGATAACTGTCAATACTGGATCGGCGAGTGCTACTACGCCCTGGGAAATTATAATCAGGCCATTGCTGAATTCGAGAAAGTATTTTCTTTCCCCAATTCCAACAAGAGCGATGATGCTCAGCTAAAACTCGGCATCAGTTATCTCAAATTAGGTGACCGGAAGCAAGCGGCGTCTGAATTTGAGCGCTTGCTTTCCAACTATCCGGACAGCGAATATGTTGATTTGGCGCAAAGGTATCTGGATCGCTTGCGGTGACAATGAGAATTGGTGCATGCGTCCCATGTGGCCGGCAAAGGTGGGTCTGTACCCGCCTTTTCTATTTTGAAGCCAGCAGTCCTTTCCCTTGACTTTGTGCAAAAATATTCTATATTTATTTTCTTGTAGGAAATCTATTCAACCTAAACTGCTCATTGTATGCCTGAACTCAGAAAGGATCCGATAGTCGGCCGGTGGGTCATAATTTCTACCGAACGCGGCAAGCGGCCATCAGATTGGGCGTCGGAGGCTAAATTGAAAGGCAGCGGTTTTTGTCCGTTTTGTCCCGGCAATGAGGACAAGACGCCCCCTGAAATCATGGCTGTCCGGCCAATGACCGAGCAGAGAGATGTGCCGGGGTGGGAGATTCGGGTTGTGCCCAACAAGTTTCCCGCTCTCCAGATTGAAGGGGACCTGGCCCGGCGCGGAGAAGGTATTTATGACATGTTAAATGGCATCGGAGCCCACGAGGTCGTCATTGAAACTCCGAATCACGCCCTGGATTTCGCCGACTTGAGCGTCGATTCGGTGGCGAACATATTAAGGATATTTCGGGACCGAGCGCTTGATTTGAAAAAGGATACGCGCTTCAAGTATATTTTGATTTTTAAGAACCACGGCGTGTCTGCCGGCGCTTCGCTGGAACATACGCACTCGCAGTTGATTGCAACGCCGATTATTCCCAAAAGGGTTTTGGAAGAGCTCGATGGCAGCCGCCGTCACTACAAATATAAGGAACGCTGTATATTTTGTGACATCATTCGACAGGAAGAGCTGTCTCAAAAACGCGTAGTCACCGCTCTTGATTCGTTTTTGACCATCGAGCCCTTTGCTCCCAGGTTCCCTTTCGAAACATGGATTCTGCCAAAACAACATTTTTCGCACTTTGAAAGCATGCCGGAGGAAATGTATAACAAGTTGGCTATCTCTCTAAAGGACGCTCTGACTCGCATTAACAAAGCTTTGGGATTTCCTCCTTTCAATTTCATGCTGCACAGTTCACCCATTCAGGAGTCCTCCTTGTTGGAATATCACTGGCACCTGGAAATCATACCAAAGCTGACCAAAATTGCCGGGTTTGAATGGGGTTCCGGATTTTACATAAATTCCACGCCTCCGGAAATTGCCGCAGAGCATTTGCAGAATGTGCAACAGTAACCCTAAAACTTAAGAGAAAAAAGACCATTGAGAGGTAAACTAAAAGTTTTTTATGTCGCCACCGAAGTTTCCCCGTTTGCAAGGACGAGTGATTTGGGTGAAGTAGCCGGAGCCTACCCTAAGTATTTAAAAAACTTGGGCCACGATATTCGCGTAATGATGCCAAATTACAAATCGATCAATGAAAGGAAGTTCATCTTAAGAGACGTCATTCGTCTGCAGGGTCTTGAAATAAAATTAGGGGATGAGGTTTATGTGGCAAACGCGAAATCTTCGTTTATCCCCAACTCCAAAGTGCAAATATATTTTTTGGATAATAAATTCTTCTTTGACAAAGAAGGTTTGTATTTTGACAGCAATACCGGTTTAGAGTTTCAGGATAATGCCCAAAGGTTCCTCTTTTTTTCCATTGGTTGTTTGGAAACTTTAAAGTTGCTTCATTGGCAGCCCGATATAATTCATTGTAATGACTGGCAGACCGCACTCATACCGCTGTTGTTAAAAAGTGTGTACCGAGATGATCCGTTCTTCAAGAATAGCAAAACCCTGCTGTCCATTCATGACCTGAACTTACATGGAATTTTTGATTCATCGGTCATCAAAGAGATTGCGCTTCTGCCAGACGATTACCTCGCCCACAGTTCTGCGGTAAAGAAGGGTAAGTTCAGCTTCTTGAGAGCAGGGTTAGAACATGCGGACTTGCTGAATACGGTGAGCGAGACTTATGCGCAGGAAATTCAGGTCGACTCAGAAATTGGCTTTGGCTTTGAAAGCATATTCAAGAAGAGAAAGGATGAGCTCTTCGGCATCCTCAACGGGGTTGATTATGAAGTTTGGAACCCAGAAGTAGACCGGCTCATCCCTCAAACTTACGACAGGACAGACCTGTCGGGAAAACAGCAAAACAAGAGAGAACTGCTGGAGCGATTTAATTTAGATTTTGACGACACAACCCCTGTCATCGGATTTATTTCGTGCTCTGTTGACCACCAGGGACTCGATTTACTGACCGAAAGCCTCGAACGTCTGATGCAAATGGACTTGCAGCTAATCGTGTTGGGTGAAGGGGCAAGGAAGTATCACAGAATTCTCAGAGATTTTCAAAAGAAGATTCCTCACAAACTCGCTGTTGAATTGAAGTTGGATTACAAATTAACCCACTTGATGATGGCCGGTTGCGATATGTATCTCATGCCTTCACGCTTTGAGCCCTGCGGGTTACATCAAATGTATAGTCTAAAATATGGAACGGTCCCAATCGTCAGAGAAACGGGTGGTCTCTCGGATTCCATTAAAGACTTTAATTCGGAATGCACCTCGGGCACGGGTTTCGTCTTCAGAAAGTATGAACCGAGCGCTCTTTTCCAGGCAATCGATAAAGCTGTCAAGATTTTCAGGGACCGAGATACCTGGCTAAAATTGATTCAAAAGGGAATGAAGCAAGACTTTTCATGGAAGACACCTGTCCAGAAGTATGTAAGGCTATATCAAAGACTGATAAGCGCGAGAAACAGCAAGAGCTAACATCGGCCAACGCCACAGAATGCGTTTGTGGTTGGAATCAGTAGCACCCCATTGAAGACGCTTGGTGAGATCTGCTGACAATAGATATCCCAGGCGTTTCTTTGTTTTCTGAGACACCTTGTTTCAGAAGAGAACAAATGTTTCGCACCAACACAAACGCTTTAGTGGATTTTATCGGGCTGGTGTCGATAAATTAATAGCTTAAAGAGCCGATTGGGCTCATTCTTGCTAAAAAGAATGGCATAGTTTTTGTTGAATTACTTATATTTAGGCATCTCTTACCAGGGCATATCAGGAAGAAAGCGCAGTTCGTATGGAAGGGATTGAAATATCTGAGGGTAGAGTAGGTGCGCGACGGGATATTAAATTGCTCACCTTGAGAGGTTATGTAGACACGATGACCTGCTCAACCCTACTCAAAAAAATAACAGATATTTTAAACAGTGGCATCTTTCATATAGTCGTCGATATGGCACAGGTGAATTATGTCAGCAGTGCTGGTTGGGGGGTATTCGTGGGTGAGATTAAAGGCATTCGCGAGAAATATGGTGACTTGAAAATTGTGCAAATGACGCCCGAGGTTTACGATGTATTTGAGATGCTCGAGTTTAACAAGATTCTGTCCTATTATGATGCCATTGAAGAAGCTATCAATGATTTTGATCTTTCCATAGGATTAGACATAACCAGGAGCGCTAAGAGAAGTTACAGTTCTGCAAACATGGTCGATGTGGCCGTTAGCCCGCCTGCCAAAGTTAACCGTCCCCCCCAGGCCACTACGCGTCAACACACGGCGGCCTTTGCTTTTAGCAAACCTCAGGTTGACGAACGCCTGTTGCCGCTCAATGAGAAGATACGGCTCGTGGTCATCGACAACCCAAACCGAGGCGCTCTCAAAATAAAAAAGGCTTTAAATACCAAGAGGTTCGGGTACGTTAAGATCAACATCATAAAGGTATTCCGCCTCTTGAAAAAACTCAACCTCGAGAACAAACAACAGCGATTCCGTTATTACCGGTCGCGATGATTAATTGCAAACAAACTACTAAATCTGTAATGAAAAGCGAGTTAAGGAAATGAAGCGTAACAAAAATCAAGGATGGTTTAAGCTTTTAGCGGTGTTTCATATAATTGTGTTGAGTTTTTTGATTTTGCTGTGGGGGCAGTCACGAGCAGAACAAAGAGCGCGCACGCTCACTTTCAGGAAGGGGGATGCCATACGGTTGACCATTTGGCAACCCCTGAGAATTGGGGAAGGCAAGAATCATTCATTAGACATTAATGGAGATTACCCCATCGACAGCCGAGGTCACGTGTTTCTCCCGCTGGTCGGCGACGTCAAAGTGGTCGGCCACAACACGGAGACCTTAGCCAATTTGCTTAAGGAGAAGTTCAGTCCTTATTATCAGGATCCGGTGATCATTGTGAATCCTTTGATTCGCGTAACCATGCAGGGTGCGTTCAACAGGCCCGGTACTTATCTGGTCAAACCCGACGCTTCGCTTTGGGAATTGGTCGATCTGGCCGGAGGGCCGAGCGACCGGAGCAATCTGCAGAAAATGTGGGTAGAAAGAGGTGGCAAGATCATCAATGGCAATCTCCTGGGCAGTTTTGAAAAAGGGTACTCTCTGCGTGAAATTGGCATTGTTTCTGGGGATCAGATTCTGGTACCTCAAAGAGGGCACTTCACGCTCAGGGATGCTTTTGACATTCTCAGATTTGGTGTCACCATTTTGAACTTGTATATCGTTATTCAAAGAATCTGATTTATTCACCCCGCAGGCTCTTGAAAAAAGGAGAGTTGTAAGGTATGGATTCGTATTTTCTGGATGAAACCAACGGCATCGACGAGGAAAAGTTAGATTTAGGCAGATACTATCGCGTGCTGCTCAAGCGGTGGTGGCTGGTGCTGTTAATAACGGTTGTCGTGACTGTCCCCTGGGTCATTTATCTGAAAAAACAACCCCCCGTTTACGAGGCTGAAGCACTGATCAGATTTACCAGTTTTGGAGGTTTCGATCCAGCATTGTTGGAAAGCAGAATGACGGAACTCACCAGCCGTTCCTTCGCTGAACGTGTGGTTGCCCAGTTAGGTTTGGCCATGCGATTCACAGACGAGGGAAAGTTGTTGACAAGAAGAGACGTGTTCGATACCTTCTCCACCACCCAAAATCCTGTCACTGGCAACTACATCCTGCACCTGTCCGATAGGCAGACTTACAAACTGTCGTTGGTTTTAGAAGAAGGCCGAGAGAAAACGTTGCGCAGCGGCTACATCAATGAAATCACCGACAGTTTAACTACGATAAATGGATTTTCTTTCAAATTAGCATGGAATGGCATCACGCCTCCCCAGGATATCCCATTCAAGATCAGCAGCTTCAGAAAATCGGTTAAGAGGTTCCAGGACAGAACCCAGGTTGATATTCACCGGTCTGGTAACTTGATGAGCCTCAAGCTGATAGATGACGATCCCTACCTGGTGACCCAGATGACCAATCGGTTGGCCGAAATATTTGTTGAAGAAAGTGCATCCGTGAAGAAGCGTTCCATCGAAGACCGGCGCAAGTTGCTGGAAGATCAACTTCGAATTACAGAAAAAAAGCTAAACGCCTCAGAGAATAAGTTAAAAGCATTTAAGGAAAGGAATTCGGTCGATCTGGATGCCGAAAATAAAAAACAATTAAACGACGTCGTTTCTTATGGGAGACAAAGAGATAAGATTACGAATCTTATCAATGCATTGAATACCCTGTTGTCCAAACTGCAGAGTGAGAAGTTAGCCGTAAATGCCAACAGTGATAGTGAGAGCGAAATACGTTACATAATGCGTGAGATTGCCGCCAACTCGGCCTTTGAGAACGATCCTTCCATGTTGGTGATTCGAAACCAATTGGCGGACTTAGAGAAATCTTACGATACGGTCGTGAGCAGAACTTCCAAAAGCAATTTCAAGGCCAAAGAATTGATGGCCAAAATAAAAGACTTGCATGTTCAAATTGAGAGTTTGGCAGATCAAAAGACCCAGATCCTACAAAATGACCTGGCCGTGGTCGAGACGTCAATCAATCAATTGAATTACGAGCTCAGCCGATTGCCCGGATTGCAAAAGGAATTCAGTGAATTAAAACGGGAGAATGATGTTTTAGCAGACCAATATAAGAATCTTCTCGCGAAAACCAGGGACATTCAAATGACCGAGCAGGTCGAAACTGAAAAAGTTGAAATATTAGACCCCGCCATCGAGCCAGAACTGCCTGTGAACAACGACAAGAAAAAGAATGCGGCTTTTGGCGGCATTTTGGGATTGATGCTCGGGATTGGGGTGACGCTGCTCATCGAGTTTTTCGACAAAAGCATTAAGACCGTCGATGATATCAAAAAATATTTGAAATTGAGGGTGCTCGGCACCATTCCACAAATCGATTTCAGTGATGTCTTCGATTTTCAGGATTCTGAAAAGGTGAAACAAATAGACCAGCAACTGGTGACCCACGATTACTCACCGACACCCATCGGCGAGGCTTACCGTTCGCTGCGCACCAATCTCTTGTTTTCAAAGGAAACAGGAAGAATCCAATCCCTGGTGATTACCAGCAATGAACCAGGCGATGGCAAGTCTTTTACTGCGGCCAATCTTTCTATTACTTTTGCGCAACTCAAAAGCAACAGCCTGCTCATCGACACGGATTTGCGCCGCGGCGTCTTGCACAATACATTCGGCGTGCCCAAGGAGCCGGGTTTTAGCAATTACTTAACCAACATGGTGCCGCTACAAAGTATTTTGAGAGAGACGCACATTCCTAACTTGACGCTCATAAGTTGCGGATCTTTGATTCCAAATCCCTCGGAATTGCTTGGATCGCATCAGATGCGGCGCTTCATCGACGAGGTACGCAGGAAGTACGATTTGATCGTTTTCGATAGTCCTCCTTTAAACGCAGCTACCGATGCCGTGGTGATCGGCACCCAGGTGGATGGAACAGTGGTGGTGATTCGCGCCGCAAAAACGAACCGGGATTTAGCCCGTCAAAAACTTGAATTGTTTACCAATGTACCCGCTAAGCTCTTGGGAGTGATTTTTAACGGTACCACGGCTGATATGGCGCATCCCGGTTACAGTTATTACCATTATTAAAATCGCAGTCTCGAACGACAAAAAAATCAGACAAATGAACAACATCTTGGTCACAGGAGGTGCCGGGTTCATCGGTTCGCATTTGTGCGAGAAGCTGCTGGATCTTGGACACGAAGTGGTTTGCCTCGATAACTTTAATGATTATTACGATCCGCGTATCAAGAGAAACAACATTGAGAGCATTCTAACACATGCTCGATTTCAGCTCATCGAAGGGGATATCACCGATCTAAGTCGATTGCAACAGATTTTTGCTGAGTTCAAATTCGAAATCGTCATTCATCTTGCGGCCCGGGCTGGTGTCAGGCCGTCAATTCTCGAACCTCTCTTGTACCAGAAGGTAAACGTGGTGGGGACGACAAATCTTCTCGAAATGGCTAAGAAATATGAAGTGGGAAAATTCATTTTTGGCTCTTCCTCTTCTGTCTACGGCGAGAACAAAAAAGTTCCGTTCAGCGAAGACGATGTGGTCGATTATCCGATTTCGCCTTACGCGGCCACCAAGAAAGCAGGGGAGCTTGTCTGCTTCACCTACCACCACCTGTACGGATTGCCCGTGAGTTGCCTTCGATTCTTCACGGTTTACGGTCCGCGACAGCGTCCGGATATGGCCATTCACAAATTCGCGAGAATCATCTCAGAGAACGGAAAAATTCCCATGTTTGGAGATGGGCATTCCAGACGAGACTATACCTATATCTCCGACATCATCGATGGCATTTACAAATCGGTACAGCACTGCAACGGCTACCACATTTACAACCTGGGAGAATCGCAAACGATTGAATTAGGAGTCTTGATCGAGTTGATCGGCCGACATCTGGGCCTTGAGCCACGAATAGAAGTGCTGCCTACTCAACCGGGGGACGTGCCAATAACTTACGCAAACATAACCAAAGCTCGACAGGAGATCGGCTACAACCCACACGTCAACATTGAACAGGGGATTGAGAAATTCGTTCAGTGGTTCAGGGAAGGGGTGTGTTCAAGAAGGGGTGATGTTTAAGACCTGATTTGTTAATAACGACTTTTCAACTGCGGGTTTTGCATGGTACAGGAAAAAGAAGCGATCGTTGGCAACGCATCGAGAGTCATAGATGCCCTGGTCATCATGATCGCGTTCGTGGTTTCGTATTTTATTAGTCTTTACATCCGACACGTATACCAATTGGGGGAAATGGCGCATGCCATCGCCTATAATTGGGAAGGGTTAGTGTTCTTTGCCAGAAAAAATGCAATTCTGATTTTCTCTTACATTCCGATCTGGCTCATCTTGTTGACAAAACAAGGTTCCTACAAGGACATGCGCACCAAGTCGGTTGCCAAAGAAATACTGATCCTTCTGAAGGCAGGCGCCCTGGCAACCGTCTCATTGGGTAGCCTCATCTTCTTGTTTAAAATGACCTTGACCAGTCGCCTTTTCATAGGAATTTACTCAGCAACGACCATTTTGTTCTTGATAGTCGCCAAATTTCTCCTGAATGAATTTCTTGAATATATTCACAAGAAGGGCCTGAACCAGATCAACCTGTTGATTGTAGGAACCGGCAAACGGGCGCGGGAATTTATTCGAGAGGTGCGAAGTCATGCTAACTGGGGTCTGCAAATCGTCGGGTTGATCGATGATGAGCACGGAATGTTTGGCAAGGAAATCGAGGGCTTCCGGGTTCTGGGAAGAATCCAGGACATTCCCTTTATTCTGCACCGAAAGGTTGTGGACCGGGTGATTTTCGTGGTGCCGCGATTGTGGCTCAATCGGATTGATGAAGCCATATTGGCTTGCGAGAGAGAGGGCATTAGCACTTCTATTTCCATGGATCTGTACAATTTAAGAATTGCCAAAGTTCGACAGACCGATTTCAGCGGTTTCCCGCTTTTGGAGTTCGAGACGTTTTCTGCAAGTCAATTACAGCTTTTCTTGAAACGGATTTTAGACATTCTGTTGTCGGTTCTATTGTTGCTCTTGTTTTCGCCCATTATTTTGCTGGCGGCCATCGCAATTAAGCTAACCTCCAAAGGTAGCTTGCTATTCACGCAGACGCGCTCGGGACTTAACGGGCGCAAGTTCAAACTGTACAAATTCCGCACGATGATTGTGGGGGCTGAAATGAAAAAGCGTGAGTTGGAAAAAAAGAATGAAATGGAAGGCCCGGTCTTTAAGATGAAGAGAGATCCCAGAATAACCATTGTAGGCAGGATTCTGCGCAAATTTAGCATCGACGAAATCCCCCAATTGATCAACGTCTTGAAGGGGGATATGAGTATCGTGGGTCCGCGCCCCCCTTTACCCGTGGAAGTCGATCTGTATAAAGTGTGGCAAAGAAGGCGTTTGAGTTTGAAACCGGGGCTTACCTGCATTTGGCAGGTGAGCGGTCGCAACAGGATTCAATTTGAAAAATGGATGGAGATGGACCTTGAATACATCGACCAGTGGTCGATTTGGCTTGACTTAAAAATCCTATTCAAGACCGTGTTTGTGGTGATGTTTGGCTACGGTGCCAGTTGACATTCAACAAGCGTTGTATTTCAGGCTCTTATCTAAAGGAGGGAACTCATGCACGTCAGTGTGGTCGGCACAGGATATGTGGGATTGGTCACCGGCACAGGTTTCGCAGAGTTTGGCAACGACGTCATCTGTGTCGACATCGACGAGGAAAAGATCGACAATCTCAACCAGGGGATATTGCCTATTTATGAACCCGGGTTAGACGTCCTGGTTGCAAAAAACGTGAAAGAGGGAAGGCTCACCTTCACCACCGACATTGAAAAGGCTGTCGAAAACTCGCTGGTTATTTTCATAGCCGTGGGTACCCCGCAAAAGAAAGATGGGTCCGCGGATTTACGCTCTGTCGAGGATGTAGCCAAACAGATAGCCAGGCACATCAACGGATACAAGGTAATCGTAAACAAAAGCACGGTGCCTGTGGGTTCCGGAGAATGGATGAAGAAAGTCATAAAAGAGAACTCAGCGGGGCAGTGCACCTTCAGTGTCGTGTCCAATCCGGAGTTTTTGAGAGAAGGTTCGGCCATCGAAGATTTTATGCGGCCCAACCGGGTGGTGATCGGCTCAGATTCCAGTGAAGCGATCGCCATCATGAAAGACCTCTACTCCCCCCTTTATTTGATCGAAACCCCTTTTGTCATCACCAACCTGGTTAGTGCAGAACTGACCAAGTACGCTGCCAACGCCTTTTTGGCTACCAAGATTTCTTACATCAACGAAATCGCCAACTTTTGTGACATCATCGGCGCGGACGTGCACCAGGTGGCGCGCGGCATGGGTTTGGACCAGCGCATCGGCAAAAAATTTCTCCACGCGGGACCGGGTTACGGCGGGTCGTGTTTCCCAAAGGACACCAACGCCCTGGTACAAATTGGCCGGAAGTTCAACTATAATTTTCAGATTGTTCATTCTACCACCCGGGTAAATGAACAACAACGGCTTTTGATGATCAGCAAAATCAAGAATACCGTTGGCGATCTCAAAGACAAAACCTTGGGCGTGTTGGGTTTGTCTTTCAAACCAAACACCGATGATATGCGGGACGCGCCGTCCATTACGATTATTCAAGGGCTGGTGCAAGACGGTCCGGTGATTAAGGCTTTTGATCCCGTGGCCATGGAACAGGCCAGGAAGGAATTACCCAATCTGATCTATTGTCAGGATACTTACGAAGTGGCCAAAGGTTGCGACGCGTTGATATTCATTACTGAATGGAACCAGTTCCGCAGCTTGGATTTGGAAAAGATAAAAAATCTTATGAAAACACCCGTCATCATCGACCTGAGAAATATTTACGATCCTGAAAAAATGCGCGAGAAGGGTTTCAAATATTCTTGCGTCGGCCGCCCGGGAACGGAATAGCGGCGAAATTTTTGGATTGTGATTGGCCTCCTCGAACTCGTCATTTCGCCGCACGAAGTAAGGGCAAAATCTGTCTAAGCACATACACAACAGGTACTTGAAAAACGAAATTTCTCCTCGCGATGCTCATCGAAATGACAGGGGAAGGGTGTTCAGTTGTAGCGGAACAAAAAGAGAAAGGAATATGCCCACTAGCTTGTCATTCCGAGCGGAGTCCGGCTCTGCCGGACGGAGTCGAGGAATCTGGGTTTTGTGCATTCTCCTGGTGTATTGCAGGTCAGATTTCTCCTCACTTCGTTCGTCGAAATGACAAGAAAAGAGGGGTCGAAATGACTGAAGGGTTCTACCCGGCG
>JBHHYI010000053.1:0-24051 GCA_046757525.1 bacterium
GAAGGGCCCCAAATTCTCCGGACTCTTTTATGGTCACCGGATAGCCTTCCAGTTGGTCTGGAATTTGGTTTTGCAACTCCGCCGTCTTTTTTTGGACCAATACGGCAATGCAAGGTTGGCGGTCGCAGCGACCTTCAGCAATTCCCACCACGCCGGGTAAGGACAACAACTCGTCTTTATGTTTTTCGATTGCTTGTTTAACAGTCAATTCCGTTGCACCGACTTTACCGGTTGCCACATTTTCCTGTCTGCCTGAACAACTCATGGCCATGAGCGCAAGGCAGAAGTAGGACGCCATTTTATTCATGCTTACTCAAGAATAAAAGGGGAAGAGTCCTCCCTTCCCCTTTGTGGATTTTTCGACAGTTTCTGTGCCAGGGACTATTCACCGTCAATGGTCACACCGAACTGGTCCAGAACGGCGTCGATTGGGTTGGCAACTGCCAGCAAGCCGTCGCCAGTTCCGGCGTACAACAGCCCGACCGGGTAGCGGCCACTGTTAACCAGCAAAGAACCCGAATCGCCGGCGCCGATGAAGCGAGTGTCAGACTCAACGATGATTTGATCCTTAAAGAAGGCAACGCCGAAAGGATCGCCATAGTTGACGCCAACGATGGCATTGATGAAAGTGACTTCACCCTTGGTTAAGCCGGTGGTACGACCAAACTTCTTTACGCTTTGGCCTACAAGGGCCGGCTTGGTCTGCGATTTAGGGGTTCCGTAGCCTCCCTCAGGCGTGGATTTGCCCAGATCATCCGTGGTGGTCAAGGCGGTGGCTGCATCGATGACGTTGAGCGATCCGTCAAATTTGATCTCTTCAAAATCACCCAAAGTTCCGAGAATGTTGTCGCGATTCCTGTTGCAGACCGGCGTTTCGTCCACGCGACCGGGCTGAACGATCCAGCTATGTTTTGGGGCGATGTTTACCAGAGCGTACACATGATTGTTGCTCAGGGCGTAAACGTTGCCGCTGCTGTCTTTCACTCTGCAAGCAATGGTACCCGAGGAACACTGATTGAAGTTACCCGTGGTCACCCCAATGGGCACAGGACGGTCAAATCGGTCCGTGGGCGCCGAACCAGCCAGCGCTTTGATGGGGCCTGTGACTTTAACCACCACCGGGACGCTCTCTATTTCCGTGGGAATTGCCTTGCCTTTGGTGAGCCTTTCAGATTGCGCAAAAACCACGATTGCCGGTTTACCGTTCTCGGTTAAACCCGTGGCCGTGCCCACGACATCCGAGTTTTTCAGCAGGGCGGGCGTGTTCCTTTCCTGCAGCTCCATGACTGCCCGGATTTGAGGATCGTTCGGGTTGAGCTTCTTAAACTGTTGCGTGATTTCCGGGGCATTTGGATTTTCGAACTTTTGGCCGCAGCCAATCCAGACCGTCACGGATAGGAGCAGGACAACCACGAGACCAATCCAAATCCTGGAAGAACGAAAGGCGAACTTTGTCATATTCTCCTCCTTGTTGTGAGTGAATAGTATTTAGTGAATGGTACTAAGAAAGATGTTGTTGAGCCCCTGATCACCCCCTTGGTTAACCGTTGAATGTGGTTTCTTGTCAGAATTGGGGCAGGTTATCCCTGCTAACCTTGTGTTTTGTTGTTGTTCTTGCGCTTGTATTGACCACACTGCGGAAATTTTGGTCGAAAGCCCCCTTTGAGTGCTAATCTGAATTTGATCTTGAGGTTACAATCTGCAACGAGTACGCGTAAATTGGAATGTGTTGGCGGTTTAAAGCGACTTCTGATGCCCCCGCATTAAGTTGGTGATTCCCGCTCGGTTCACGGCCACTCAGGTTTTGATACGATTCCTTGTGCAAAAATCAGAAAATAGGTTCGAGTCGAACTCATTAAGTTTGTGATTAGGATTTGTTCTTGTGAAAGGCGTGTCACAATTATAACATTTTTTGTAACAGTTCACGCCGTAGATGGATCGTTCAGTATGTCTATGCTGAACGCACATTAAGTGGGGATATTTATCCCCATCGAGACTGCTGCGAGAACAGATGTTCCCTATTAATTTACGTTCAGGATAAATATCCTTAACGATCGCTATCGGGTGAACTGTTACCATTTTTTTAAGATGCCAGCAAAACAGGCGCAGTGCAGAATATTTGAGCGCCTTTAATTTGAAATGGTTCTGCTTCGTGGCAAGTTAGCGAAAAATGCCACAATGGTCTTGACATTTTGTGAATTTGTTCTTATCTTAGGTTTGTTTCTTGTTATTGGAAACTGATCCTCTTTCGATTTTATTCCACTGTACATTGATCGCCGCGTGTGATTTAGGGTGTTGTCTCCGGTATCTTTGATTATTGAAGTCGCATTCTTTCTGGATTTGTCTCGTCTTGTCCTGTTGATGCCGCTAAGATTTGACAAACAGCAAGAAGACAATTCTTATAACCATGCTGTTTCAAGGGAGGTGATATTCAAACCATAGGTCCATTTCGCTCGATTAAACCAATGAGTCGTTCACCAACAAAGTCATGGAGCGTGTCATGAAGAAAATACTCTGTCTGATCAGCTTATCGTTTTTTCTGTTTGTTTGGAGTTGCCAGAATCAACAGCCAAATGCTCCACAGCAGAAGATCGATTTAGAGTCACTCAAGGCAAAATTGGTTGAAATCAACACCCAATTGGCCAAGCCCAACAATCCCGTTAGCCAGCGTCTTGGTAAGACAGGCGGAGGCCAGATTCAGATAGCTGCCATCTATGGCCTTACCCCCTTTGATAATGAACGCTTTGAAGTGGTGCTCGTGCCGTCGCCTTTTCGCTGGGTGGCCGGCGACCCGCGCAGGGAACCGGACGGTACCAACATTACCTATTTAGTGGATCGCAGTGCGGGCGGTACGGATGACGGCCTTGGGAATGCACAAACCGAGCCAGTCATGGACCAAAGCATGGGGGCCATTCACAGAAAGCTGCAAAGACTTAGCGATAATCTGAGCGTGGTCAAAAGACGGGATCCCGGCGGTGATGTCACCATTTTTGATTCATTTTTTGGTCTTGGCGGCTTTGGAGACTTCTTGGCAGCGGATATCGTGGACGCCGGCTTCTTCCCCGGTTCATTCTTTGCGACGATCTTTGGTCCTGGTGGTTCTAACGTCCTGGCCTTCTCCATTACTTTCATTTGGGTCTCAGACGGCGTTCCCACCGATGTTGACGGTAACGGCTTCTTAGATACCGCTTTGAACGAAGTCTATTTCAACGACCAATTTACCTGGGCTATCGACGATGATTTTGATATCGCAACGGTGGCCACGCATGAATATATGCATTCCTTTGGGATGGGACATGTTGGCCCGCCGCCGGTGTCGCTCATGAACCCGTCTTATTTTCCACGGGGTATCTGGCAACGTTTAGATCCCGCGGTTCAAGCCAATCTTAGAGCGATTTACAAAACCTGGCCAAATCCGTAGCTTTAATGGCATTTGTATTGTAGCCTGGTTCGTTCTTTTTAGATTTCTGCAAGAGGAACAAGTTTCAAGGGAAGCTGGTAAGTCTCGGGGGAAGATTTACCGTTTCCCTTTTTTGTTGCGTCAAAATCCCTGCCCGGAACTTTTTCTTGAAACTTAGCTTTAATAGTCTTATATTCCCCTATAAATTTTCGGAGTTATGGTTTATTGTTTTACAATGAGTTATGTCCATCGTCTCGAATAAGAACTTGATCTATCTGGACCACTGCGCCACAACGCCCGTGGACCCTGAGGTGGTTGTGGCCATGCTACCTTTTTTTACCGACAGATTTGGCAATGCGTCCAGCATCCACGCGTTTGGCCAGGAAGCCAAGGTAGCGCTGGAAGACGCGCGGCGACAGGTCGCGGGCTTGATCGGTGCCGAACCGGCGGAGATTGCGTTCACCTCCGGCGGCACCGAGGCTGACAATTGGGCAGTAAAAGGCACGGCCTATTTTTACGAAGGTCGCAAGAGGCATATCGTCACCAGCGCCGTGGAACATCATGCGGTGCTTTACACGTGTAAGTACCTTGAAAAACGAGGCTTTGAGGTGACTTATGTGCCGGTGGACCCGTACGGCATGGTTGCCCCAGACAAAGTTGAGGAGGCGTTGCGGGAAGAGACTTTCCTGGTTAGCGTCATGCATGCTAATAACGAGCTTGGAACCATCAATCCCATTGGCGAAATCGGCGCCCGGGTCAGGGAACGGGGCATCTTATTTCACACGGATGCGGTGCAGACTTTTGGCAAGATTCCTATCGACGTGGCGGGACTCAACGTGGATCTGCTTTCCCTTTCTGGCCATAAAATCTACGGGCCGAAAGGGATCGGCGCTTTGTACATTCGCAAAGGGCTGAAAATTGAGAAGTTCTTGCACGGCGGCAAACACGAACGGGACCGTCGCGCAGGCACGGAAAATGTGCCCGCGGCTGTCGGTTTAGGTAAAGCGGCTGCGATTTGCCAGCAACGCCTGGAAACAGACCTGGGCAGGCTGCGCGATCTGAGCGAAGCGCTTTACACCAGGATAGCACAGGCCGTTCCTGGCGTTCATCTCAACGGCCACCCGACCCGCAGAGTCCCTGGCATCGTCAATCTCTCGTTCGACGGCGTGCAGAGCGAATCGCTGCTCATGAGTCTGGACTTGGAGGGCATTGCCGTCTCCAACGGTTCGGCCTGCACCTCGGGTAGTGTGGAACCTTCGCACGTTCTGAAGGCCCTCAAGTTGTCCAAAAATCTGGCCGATTCGGCCATTCGCTTGAGTCTGGGCCGGGGCAATACGGAAGAGGAGGTAGACGTTACGGTTGCGGCCTTAAAGACCATTGTTGAACGGTTGCGAGGGTTCAACAGCAGGTAACTACATTGAAAAAGTTCGATGACAGAATATGAGTTCTCCGAGCACGCTCACAAAATGTTAAAAGAACGGAAGATTCGTCAAGACTGGGTGACCTCAACTATGGAGACCCCGGATCGTATAGAATTGAAGGATGATGGAACCGTTCATCATATTAGAGCCATTGAGGCCTATGGTGGTCGATCTTTACGGGTTGTGGTGAATCCAAAAGTCACGCCCCAAAGAATCGTAACCTTGTTTTTTGATCGAAGATTACGGAGTCAGTCATGAGACTTAGAGTGGATCACAAGAACGACGTCTTATATTTTCGTTTAGATGAATCCGCCATTGTCGAGTCTGAGGAAATTAAACCAGGCGTCATTCTCGACTACGACGCAAATGACAATGTGGTGGGCATTGAAATTTTGGGGTTGAGCAAACGAGTGTCCGCTGCAATGTTAAAGAGTTTGCAGTTCGAAACCACCTGAATTTAATGCTTTCTGGCCTTAGCACCTTAGTGCATTCTGGCTTGTGAAGGCGTTAACTCAGGCTGTTGCTTTTTCACGTCAACCTGTAAGGATTACGCAACAAACTAAGAAAACGAAATGCATCACATAAATCACAATCGAGAGACCGTCGTAGTGGCCATGAGCGGGGGTGTGGACAGCTCGGTAGCGGCGGCATTATTGCACGAACGGGGTTACAAGGTCATCGGGGTGACCATGAATCTCTGGGATTACGACCGCGTTGGCGGCAACGTCAATCGCGACAGCGGCTGCTGTTCCATCGACACCATGGACGATGCCCGTTCTGTGTGCCACACGCTGGGCATTCCCCACTACGTGGTGAACTTGCGCGATCAGTTCGAGGCAGCGGTCACCGACAACTTCATCGCTGAGTACTTGGAAGGACGCACGCCCAATCCGTGTGTGCGCTGCAACACTTTCATCAAGTGGGGCGTGCTTTTGCAGAAAGCAGAAGCATTGGGCGCCGACAAGATTGCCACGGGTCACTACGCGCGCATGAGCTTCGACGCTGAGCGCGGTCGCTACTATTTGAGCCGGGGCAAAGACGTCAAGAAAGATCAATCCTATGCCCTGTGGGGCATCAAGCAGCAGGGCCTGGCGCGCACACTTTTTCCCGTAGGTGAGTTTGAAAAGAGCGAGATTCGTCAGCTTGCCCGCAATTTGGGACTGCGGACCGCGGAAAAAATGGAAAGCCAGGAAATCTGTTTTATCCCGGACAACGACTACAGCCGTTATTTGCAGAAAAAGGTGCCAGAATTGAGAACGCAACTTCAACCGGGCGAAGTGGTGGATCAGGCAGGAAATCGTCTGGGCAGCCATCGTGGCTACCCGTTTTACACCATTGGCCAGCGCAAGGGGCTGGGCATTTCGGCCAACAAGCCGATTTACGTGACTGCGATCGACGCCGGCAACAATCGCATCGTCGTAGGGGAGAACGACGACCTGCTGCACGTGGGATTGATTGCACAGCACCTCAATTGGGTGGCCATTGAGCGGTTGGTGAAGGAGATCGAAGTAGAGGCCAAGATTCGCTACAACGATCCCGGCGCGCTGGCACGATTGCAACCCGGCCCGGATGACACCGTGACCGTGCGCTTTCTGGAACCCCAACGCGCCGTCACGCCCGGACAATCCGTCGTATTCTACCAGGAAGACGTGGTTGTCGGCGGCGGGATTATTCGAGCTTCCATTAAATGACCCATGAAACGACTTCTGACCATTGCGGGTTCTGACTCCGGCGGCGGGGCTGGCATCCAGGCAGATCTCAAGACCTTCCAGGCCTTTGGCTGCTATGGCATGTCGGTGTTGACGGCGGTCACGGCCCAGAACACCCTGGGGGTTCGCGGCGTGCACGACTTGCCAGCAGACTTTGTGGCTCTGCAACTGGAAACGGTGGTAACCGACATCGGCGTAGATGCTGCCAAAACCGGCATGTTGGCTAATGCCGAAATCGTCGGTGCCGTTGCCGAGCGAATTCGCAATTTGCCGGTGCCTCATTTGGTCGTCGACCCGGTGATGCGCTCTAAGAGCGGCGCCCCTTTGCTCAGAGAGGGCGTGCAACAGGCGCTGCTCGAGGAAATGGTCCCCCTCGCCGAAGTCATTACTCCCAATCTCCGGGAGACAGAAGTCCTGACCGGCATGACTGTGCAATCCAGGGATGACATGATGCGGGCGGCGGAGAAACTTCACCGCAAAGGGGCTAAGAATGTCCTGATCAAAGGGGGACACCGGCCACTTGATGCCCTGGACATCCTGTTCGATGGGCAGGAGTTTGTGGAGTTTTTTTCAGAGAGAATTCCAGCAGCCAATACGCACGGCACCGGCTGTACCTACGCCGCGGCTATTGCGGCTAATCTGGCTCTGGGTAAAACGGTTAAGGAGGCTGTTGCCATTGCGAAGAAGTTTGTCTCAGAAGCCATTCGGGCCTGCTTGAGCCTGGGCAAAGGCATCGGGCCATTAAACCACCTGGTGTGGTGCAGGCGCCCGACTCCTTCGCAGGGATGACAAATCGAGGCATTCTTCGACTTGCAGGACAACCCCATGGAATCTAAGGGAGGTCAATTACGAATAGCAACGTCAAGCTGAGATCTATTTCCTGCAATGCGTTTTTCGCTCGCCTTTGGTTGGTTCTACCAGACCTAACATTGCCTGCCAAGTTCACCGGCTTTTTCAAATCGAGAATCTTGCTTAAAGATGCATTCTAAGATTCAAGAAATTGCAACCGTGGGCATTTTTTCCGCCATGGCCTATGCCGGGGGGATTTTGTTTCTTTTTGTTCCCAACGTGGAGATCGTCACCGCGATCATATTTCTGTCCGGCTTTTTGTTGGGCAGCAAGAACGGCATTTTGGTTGGGGTTATTGCCCAGACGCTGTTCTCCACCTTTAACCCGTTCGGCATGTCACCGCCGCCGCTGTTTGTGGCGCAGATCCTCAACCGTGCCCTGGTGGGCTATGTGGGGGGGCAATTTGCCAAAGTGTCTCTGGCAGAAAAAAAAGCTTGGCTGAGTGCCTTTTATCTGGGCGTCACAGGGTTGTTGCTCACCTGGCTTTTCGACATCATGACCGATTTTAGCTCGTTCTTTCAATCAGGCTTTTCGCTGCAGCAAATGAAGGTGACCTTTGTTCTGGGGCTCGGCTGGTATCTGGTGCACGGGGTTGTCAACACCCTCATCTTTGCCATTGTTTTGCCTTTTGTTATCGAGGGATTCAAGAAAACCAATTTCGTCAAGCAGACAGATTTGAGTTGAAATCGATCCGTTACAAACTGTGCTTTCTGCTATTACCCGTTCTATTCTTAGCCGCTGGTGATATCTGTCTTTCCCAGGAAGTGCCGCCGGTCCCCGCAACCAACGACACCTCGGCAACCGCAGAAGGGGACTCGCTGGTGAGCGTGGGCGGCAAGACGTCAGCCTCCTGGCAGGTCGGTGCCGAAGCAACTTCCGGGCTTGTGGCTGAGGACGTCGGGGATTACGTGCTGCTCATGCCGGGCGTGGCCAGTTTAGACCTGGGCAGCCTGGGACAATTCTCTCCCCTGGTCATGCGCGGAATGGCTCCTCAGCAAGGCAAGGTCGTTTTGGATGGGGTGCTTCTGGAAGAACCGATCTTCGGCTCTCTCAACGCCAACAACCTTCCCATCAATTTCGTCGAATCAATGACGTTTGGTAGTGCAGGGCCTCTTGCTCCGCTGGGAACACTGGCACCCGCTGGCGTCTTCGAAGTCCACACCTTCCACTCCTTGCTCGACCGGCCCTATTCCAAAGTCGTCTTTAAGACTGGAGATTTTGGCTACAGCGACATCGGCATAATTTTCGATTTGCCCTTGTTCAAAACTCTGTCGTTGTCCGTCAGCGGGAATCGCCAGGGAGAGGACGGATTTACTTTCAACACCGATCATGTTGGATCGAGAATTTACACCCTGCTTTTTTACAAACCGAAGAAGAATCTTTCTCTTGAATATTCCGCATTCTTGAACGAAGACAAAGTTGAAGTACGTGCTCCGCTACTGCCGGATCTCACACCGCAAATTTTCAAGGGAAGAAGAAAAGAGACCCGGTCTGACCAGAATGTTTCGCTCAACCTTTCCGGGCTGCTTGGGAAAAATGACCAGTTGACAACCGACATCCAGTTCTCAAGAATCGAGCAAAAGTCGTTTGGAGACTCCTTGCTGTTCCGCATCAAAAGCTCTATTTTGGGATTTGGCACGCATTACGACCTCCGTTTCAAGCACCTGGCGTTTTCCATTGGCGGAGGCGTCCGGCTGTACGATCTGGACAGCCGCAAGTTAGGCGACAAAACCGAGACGATCCAGCATCTGTTCCTCAGCACCGCGTTGCGAGTGGCTGCAAGGTGGCGCCTGGGGCTTCAGGGGGTTCTGGTGAAACACGAAGACTACTCCGCGGCGGTCAATCCCGTGGCTCGACTGCAGTACCGTTTGTCTGCCGCAAGCGACCTCTGGGTGGGCGTCCAGAGGTCCAGGCGTTACCCCAGTTTTGCGGAACGCTTCTGGCCCAACTCTTTGTTTCTCGGAGATGCCGACCTGTCGGAAGAACGCGGCACCGCTGTTGAAATCGGATTCAAAACGAAGCGAAAGGGCCGCTTAGAGCTGCAAACCGCTTTTTTCAGACAACAAGTGGATGACTGGATTGGCCCTAAACGCTTCACCACGATTAAAGCCTTTGGGCCGGCCAATTTGGGCCGCCGCACGATGGACGGCCTTGATTTCAAGCTAATTTGGAATTACTGGACCTACGGCCAGTTTGGTCTGGTCGCTTCTTATTTGCGCGTCGAAGAGAATGCCTCGCAGAAAGCCTTGCAGGTTCCCGAAGCCTCGATTTACACCTACTTAGAGATTGGCCACAGTTTCTTAGAGCAATTCGTATTCATAAAACTGCGCCTGAGCGGCAAGTACTTTGGCCAACACGACGGCCTGGCGTATCGGAATGGTAGTCTCTTCCCGGAGGTCGTTCCAGTGGATGCCAAAACCATCCTGGACGGCAAAATCACCTTCCAGTTCACAGATGCCCAGTTTTTTCTCTCCATGGAAAATATGTTCGACACGCGCTACCAACTGGTGCCCGATTTTCTCATGCCGCCCCGAGTCATGAAGTTCGGTGTCGAGTGGGAGTTTCTGGATTGACCGGCCTGCGAAGCACTACGCCTCACCCAGAAGTCAAGATACAACACGGATGCGCAGATATTCACGGATTGTGAATCAATAGTATTCCGTCACATTTCTTGCATCGGTCAGGCGCCCGACTGACAAAAGTGCAAAAAGAATTGGAACGCGGATTGTAACAGTTCACCCGATAGCGATCGTTAAGGATATTTATCCTGAACGTAAATTAATAGGGAACATCTGTTCTCGCAGCAGTCTCGATGGGGATAAATATCCCGACTTAATGTGCGTTCAGCATAAACATACTGAACGATCCATCTACGGCCTGAACTGTTACCGCGGATTTAACTGATCCGAATGGATTAGCCCGACTAAATCTGTGTGAGGCAGTGGCTCCGAACCGAATGGCTCCTGAACCGTAAGAATAGTTCACGCCACAGGGTGTTGGCTGTTGTTACAGCAGTGATTGATTCAGGGGAAGATTTTGGCCTTGTTTGTTGTTAGAGTTTGAGAAACACTCCCATGTCCTGCACAAACATGGATGCCAGAAGACTACAAACAAAATCGGAATATTTCTTGACATTTACAATAAAAATGGTTATGATTTTAGTAGATTACGCATCTCCTTGAAAATATTATCATCAACTCAGCAGTTAAATCCTTTTTATTCTATTTGCTCTTTTCAACTTAATTCTCCTGCCCTATTGGAATATTGGAGAGCCTGAAAAGCATGGCGGTGTGAGCATCTAATCCCATCTATCTGGAGGCTAATATGGAAACGGTGGAAGCTCCGGTTGCGGAAGTAGAAGAAGAAATAGTCGAAGAGACCAAAGAGGGAGTGGATTTTCTCACACCTGAACTCCAGGAAGAAGAATCCTTTGATTTTGACCTGGGCCCCCACAAAGTCATCCATGCGTTTTGGCTGGCTGGCATGAGTTGCGATGGTTGCTCTATTGCCGTGGTCGGTGCCACGCAACCCTCAGCCGAGGCACTTCTGAACGGGACGATTCCCGGTGTTCCTAAATTGATTTTGCACCATCCCGTGCTGGCTGTCGAGGCCGGCGAAGATTTCGTTGCGAATTTCAGAGCGGCAGCGGCAGGCAAGCTTGACGCTCCGTTCGTCGTCATCTTCGAAGGTTCGATCCCTGACGAAACCATTGCATCAGCCAGTGGCGGCTACTGGTCCGGCCTTGGTGTTGAGGATGTGGATGGAGAGCCACAACCCGTTCCGACGGCCGAATGGCTCAAAAGGTTGGCTCCCAATGCAGCGGCTGTGATCGCCATCGGCACTTGTGCTACGTGGGGTGGAATTCCTGCGGCCTATGGCAATCCAACTAATGCCATGGGTGTAATGGACTTTCTGGGAGAAGACTATCGCAGTGCCCTTGGCTTGCCAGTGGTTAACATTCCGGGTTGCTCACCTGTCGGCGATAATTTCACTGAAACCGTAGCCGCGGTTTTGCTTTTTCTGCAGGGCTTAGGTCCTCTGCCTGAGTTTGACGAGTTGGGCCGCCCGGCCTGGCTTTTTGAAGAGACCGTGCATCGAGGTTGTACCCGTGCTGGTTTTTATGAAGAAGGGACTTTCGCCGACGAATATGGTGCCAAAGAGTGTCTGGTGGAAATCGGCTGCTGGGGCCCGGTGGTACAGTGCAACATTAACAAGCGTGGCGCCATCAATCACGTTGGCGGCTGTATGAATGTAGGCGCCCCTTGCATTGGCTGCACCATGCCAAGTTTCCCGGATGGCTTTTCGCCGTTCTACCAGAGGCCGCCGGGCACGCTTGTTTCCTCTACCGCATCCAAGGCCCATGGCCTACTCATCAGAACTTTGCGCAACCATACCCGCTTTTTTCAGAATCGTAGTCGCAATTGGGAAAAGCAAGGTCATGTGCCCAGCGGTTGGGGCCATGTGCGAGAGCCTAATGTTTTTGACAGAATAGGGCACTATTTTTATCAGAAACTGCAGTTTATGGGCTCAAAACGCCCCGGGTCGAATCCCAAGAACTAAAACGCTCACCGTAATCGGAGAAAACCATGAATGATGCCGGGTTGTTCTCTCAGTGGTATCTAAGCTTAGCCATTGCCGGCGGGGTCGTCTTGATCGCCGCTGGTCTGCTTGTCGCTGTCTGGTTGGCTGCGCGAAGGATTCTGAATCAGGCCTCTGCCGCCCTGGAATTGGTTACTCAGATCAAAAACAATACGCGGAGCATTTGGAGTTTGCAGGAGACCAACGCCACGGCCACTAAAATCCTGGACGCGGCGCAGTCAATTAAGAATCACGGTGCGCAGGTCGCAGAGGCCCTGCACGCAGCAAATAAGGAAAAGGTTTAACGGGAGAATGGTTATGGAGACCGTCGCGAGTGAAGGCGCAAAACTAACCATCTGGTGGGCTTCCCTGGGAATCGGCGCCGTTGTCCTGGGGGTTGTCGCCCTGCTGCTTACCATGATCCGCAATACGGCGGTGAAGATTCTGGATGGCGCAAGTCAGATTTGGACTCAGGGTAAACTGGTGGCAAACAACACCATTCAGATTCCCATATTTTTGAGCACGACTAATCGAGTTGTTGAGCAAATAAAAACCGAGGCAGTAGAGATTCTCGGCGCCGCCAGAGCTATCGAGCAGCATGCCGAGGGTTGTCCGGGCTGCCCAGAATGTGTTTTGTCAGCAGGAGAATGAGACATGTTTGTTTTATTGATGGTGCTTACCATGTTGGCTGCCTCAGCCTTGTTGATCGTTCTGATCTTCAATCTCTCGAGAATTGTGCAGGCGTTAGAGGGAATCGGTACCCGTCCTGATAGCTATTTGTCCAAGCTTCGTTTTGGTCTGCGGGCCATCGAAACTGAAACAGGGCATCTGCCCACCCAGGTGACCACATTGAACCATGCCTTGAACACAATTTCTGAGGGACTTCAGGGCGTCGATGCACACCTCACCAAGACCATCGACGCAGTCCTCAAACAAGAAGGGAGTTGAACCATGCCACAGGCCGTTTATATCCTCTGGGCGATACTTCTGGTTGTGGTCGTCCTCGCTCTGCCTTTCGTAGTCATGTTGTTGCATCGTACCTTCCGGGCCACCAGAAGCATTGCTCGCTATTTTGATGAAATGGAGACCGCAGGCTTCGGAATTGCAGAACACACGGGCAATATCAAGGCGCTTGAGGACACCATAAGAATCGCAACTGCGATTCTTAACACCGCGGGAGATATCGACACCCATGCCCACACCATCGAAACGACTCTGGCGGCGCGGGCTGGCAAAATGGATGCGAATACACATCGAAATTAGAAAAAGTCAGGAGTACTGGAACCATGTTACCAACCATTCTACTGTATGCGACTCTGCTGATTGTCGCCGTGTTGGTGGTTGTTTTGGTGGTCTATCTGATCGGAATTATTGTGGCTCTGCGCCGCGCAGGTAACCACTTAGCCGCGCTCGCCGGCGGCTTGCACAAGATTGCCGAGGACACCAATCCATTGGCTGAACACACGAAGACGATCAATGGTGCTCTGGAACAGCTCTACGAGGGACTGAGTTCTGTCGACGAACATTTGGTAGGAATCGCCGGCGTGTTCAAACTAAACTGAAGTGATAGCCGAATACTTAGCGAGGGGATCATGTGCTTCAAGAATCTTCCCATTGAATTTGACGCCCAGGGCAACGCCACGCTGAAGGAAGGGGTGGCCGACCCTTATTCCTACAAAACCACAACGTTGAGTGACGAGCAAGATAAACTGAAGGAATTGCTCGCACGCAATGGCTTCATCAAGAATGTCGACTTTGATCCCGTCACGCGTGTGGCCGGGGCGTTGGCCTTTCACAGCGTTGTGGACTTGAAAGAGCGAAAAGTATTGTCTACCAACTCGATGGCAACCCTTTTTCGTGGCTACGAGGTCATCCTGCGTGGTCGTGACCCCAGGGATGCCGCTTATATCAGCAGTCGCGCATGCGGCGTCTGTGGAGGAGTGCACGCGACGGTTTCTGCTTTAGCCATCGAGATGGCCCTGGGTATTCACCCGCCCCCTTTAGGCGTGCTGGTTCGGAATATGTTGCTGGCGATTGAATACCTGTACGACCATCCCCTGCACCTGTTTTTGTTGGCTGGCCCGGATTACTCAGAACAGGTGGTAAGCAGTACAAATCCTGGACTTTGGCAGAAAGCCCAAGAAACGGAAACCAGATTTCAACAATTTCATGGGTATAAAACCATTGCGGAAATCATGCGCGATTTGAACCCTTTGAGTGGCAAGCTTTACGTTGAAGCCTTACAGATGACCCGTGTCGCGCGTGAAGGTTACGTCTTGATTGGAGGCAAGTACCCCCATCCGCAGACAGTGGTTCCGGGAGGGATAGCTGCTACGGTAACCATCAGCGTCATGAATGAGTTGTACATGCGATTGCAAAAGTTTTTTGATTATTCCAGGAAAGTCGTCGGAATTTGGAATGATGTGTTTGACTTTTTCCTTCAGTCCGATGCTGAGTATGCCAAATGTGGTACCCGGCCTGCGACCATGGCAGACAGCGGCGTTTGGGATCGGCCCGATGTTTACGATGCTACTTATGAAAACATGGAAAAGTGGGGCAAAGCGCGTTGGGCAACCCCCGGCGTTTTGGTGGAGGGTGAGGTGGTTACAACGAGTTTGCCGTTGCTCAACACCGGGTACGAAGAATTTGTTGCGCATTCTTATTACGAGGAATGGAATGGACACCGTTTTACAAAAGATCCCCTTGGCATTCCACTCAGCCCAAATCATCCGTGGAACAAGGAGACCATTCCAAAACCGGGCAAACAGAGCTGGAGAGATCGCTATTCCTGGGACACAACCCCTACCTGGGACCGCATGCCCATGGAGGCAGGAGCTTACGCCCGGCTATATCTCACCGCCAAAGCGCAAGAGCTCCCAAAGAGTAAATTTCTCAGAGCCACGGGTCACAGTCTGCAGATTCATGTTCCCAAAGGCGAAATGGAAGGCAGTACTCTGGAATGGAAAGTGCCGAAAATCTGGAACACTTTTGAGAGAAACCGTGGCCGGGCTTATGCAATCGCTTACTCAGCCATGGTTTGCATGGAAAACTGGATGCTGGCGATGGAACTGCTGCGACAAGGTGAGACCAAGGTCAGTACAAAGTTCGAAATTCCGAAAAAAGGTACCCGACTTGGCGCAGGCTTCTGGGGGGCCGGCCGTGGGTTCTTGTGCCATCATCTGGTCATCGACAATGGCGTGATTGGCAATTATCAAATCAGCACGCCTTCAACGCTCAATGCGGCGCCGAGAACCCCCTGGGGTGCACCAGGGCCCTATGAAGAAGCGGTCTTGAACACACCCATACTGGAAGAGTTTGGTTCACCGGCGGACTATAAGGGCATCGACATCCTGCGGTCGATTCGCAGCTTTGACCCGTGCATGCCTTGTACTACCCATATTTTGGTTGATCACAGCGATACCGTTATCACGCGTGAGGTGACCACTTGTGCTTGCGGTGTTGAATGACGGGCCTATGCGGCGTGTGCTTATTGGGACAGTCGGCTATCATAACTTGCGAGACTACTCGTTGGGCCCAAAACTTCTGCCCGAACTGGAAAGAATGAATTGGCCTGATGCCGTGACCGTTGAAGAGATGAACTGGGGTCCCATCGCCATCGTACAAAGCTTCCAATGTTCGGATAAGCCCTATGACCGTGTTGTTTTGATTAGCGCCCGGCCAAGTGGCCGTCCAGCAGGGACGATTACTTTGCGACGCTGGCTTGGGGGGCTGCCTGACGAAGAAAAGGTTCAGGCAAGAGTTGCCGAGGCTGTCACCGGCGTTATTAGCGTCGACAATCTTTTGGTCATTGGTGAATACTTTGGAATTTGGCCCCGAGAAGTCATTTTAGTCGACGTTGAGCCTGGCAGGGAGGAAATGGGTGACTCCTTTACCCCAGAGGTTGAGGCGGTAATCCCCGAAGTTTTGAGAACAGTGCAAGGCGCCGCAACGGGAAATCTCGATTCACTTGATGAAGCATTGGTGACGATGCGCGGCACCGAACTATGAGGTGTTGAGCAGGGCAGGTCTAATGGATGATTTTGAATACGATCAACTCGTACTGAGAATCAATGCGTGCATCGAAGGGTTCGAAAGTCTGCCGGATTCCGAAATCAAACAGGACGTGTTCGACTTACTCAAGAATTTGGATTTGTTGCATCGAGAAGCCTTACAACGCATTCTGAATTTGCTCGAAAATGAAGTCCCTGGGCTTGTCGTTGAACTTCAAAAGGATTTTGTGATTCAGACCCTCTTGATTTTATATGAATTTGTTCAACTGGATGAGATGCCAAAGCCGACTCAAAACAACGGCTCATTCATTCCAATCGACAAGATCGGCCGCGGGACCGTTTCTTGAGAGAGATGCCAAAATGCCACAGAAGAACTACCCTCAAGTCCTGATCGCCGGTGTGGGAAATGTCCTGCGCCAGGACGACGGTTTTGGGGTCGAAGTGGCGCGGCAACTGCAAAAGAGGGCAGACTTGCCCGATTGCGTCAAGGTGGTCGAAACCGGAATCGGTGGCATCAGTCTGGTGCAGGAATTGTACGACGGTTACGAGACCCTGCTTTTGGTCGATGTGGTTTCCAACGAAGGGAATCCCGGACAGATTTTCATGCTGGAAGCTAAAGTGGGGGATATTGCAGACTGGCCCATCCAAGAAAAGAGAGATTTTCTGGCAGATATGCATTACACTGACCCCAATCGCGCGTTGATGCTTGCCAAGGCATTGGACGTATTGCCCCGGTCAGTTTATATCGTAGGCTGCCAGCCTCTTGAATGCGGTGATTTCAAGCTCGGTTTGAGTGAAGAAATCCAAAACGCCGTTCCAAGAGCCGTTGAGCACATAATGGCCTGGATTTCTGCGTTTTACCAAAGCCAACAAAGTCTGGAATCGTAAAGAAAGAGAGGTACAAAATGAACCCCAAAGTTCCCAACGAAGACATCAAAGTTCCAAAGCGCGTCGCCGTTCACATCAGAGACCTGATTGACCCGATCGTGGTGCGCAGGACCACGATTGCAAAGCTAACTGTTGGAGCCGTGGCGGTGCTTGCTGTTGGCGTTTTGGCCTGGCGGCTCTTTCTTGCTCCGCCCAGTGGAAAAGAGCTTCTCGCCGAGGTGGTGGCTGCAGCCGGTGGCATGGAAAATTGGAACCGGATCGAAGTAGGAACCTATACCCGCGTCAGGACCGTTTTTGACGAGGATGGACGGCCAATCCGTCAAGAACCTTCCACTTATTATTTTCGCAAAGGGTCCAAAGAGTATGGTTTGGTAGTGGAGACAGTGACAAGTGAGGGGCCAATCAAAATTGGTTTTGATGGCAAACAATACTGGGCCACAAAGAACGGCCTGTCGGTGCCGCCGGAACCTTTAGCCCGTCAGCAAGGGTACATGTGCGACTCCGACAAATGCACCCCTCTGTGTGCTGCTGAAATGTCCTTTTACCGCTTCTCTATGCCGTTTAAGCTCATAGACCCTGGCGCCATCCCCAAATATATCGGAGCAGATATGCTCAACGGGAGTTCTGTTTCACTGTTACAAATCACCTTTGATCCCAGTGTGGGAAAAGATCGCTGGGTTCTCTTTGTCGACAACAAAACCAAACTCATTGACAAAATTGAACACTACGCGAGCATAAATGGAGATGTTCCTCCTGAAGAGATTTACTGGTCTGACCACCGCACAGAGTTTGGCATAACCTTCAGTCACAAGAACACCTATTATCGCAGCAACGGCAAGAAATTAGAGGAATATGAAATAAGAAATGTAGATTTCAGGTCTGCTATTCCTGACGAGAAATTTCAGAAACCGGGTGCTTGAGAGGAGAGCCTGCGATGAAGATAGCTGTCGCCGGAAAAGGCGGGTCTGGTAAAACCACCATCGCTGGTACCTTGGCTCGGCTGTTGGCGCGGAAGCACTTAGGCAATCTCGTGGCCATTGATGGCGACTCGAATCCAAATTTGGCCCTGACCCTGGGTTTGTCTCGACGCCAGAACGAAGCCATCAAACCCATGCCCCGTTCAGTAGTGGAAAGAGTGACCAACGAAGAAGGGAAGCCGAGACTGCGGTTGACAAAAAAGCCGGATGAGATAATAGATGAATATGGCATTAACACGCCTGACGGTGTCAAGCTATTGCTCATGGCTTCAGTTGACCACGCAGGTGCCGGCTGAATGTGCGGTGCTCATGCTGCCGTGCGCACATTGGTTACCGAAATGGTGGAGCAATACGACCGGTCGGCCGTCGTCGACATGGAAGCCGGTTTGGAGCATTTGAGCCGGGGGACAATCCGCAATGTCGACTGCACACTCATCATCATCGAACCCTACTTCAAATCCATGGAGACCGGTGCACGTATGATCGCTCTGGCCAGGGAGTTAGGAATAAAACACCTATATTGCGTGGCTAATAAAGTTCGAGGTACAGAAGATGAGAGAGCCATTCGTGAATTCTGTGCCAAACGAGGCATGGAGCTGTTGGAATCGGTGCCCAACGATGAAGGGCTATTGATAGCAGACCGTTCCGACAAAGCCCCCCTGGATTACGACAAGAATGGTGCGGCGGTCACAGCGGTTGCCAAAATAGCTGGCAAACTGTTGGAATTGCATGGGAATTGATTGATGTCGAAAGACAATCCGATTTATTGGCAGGACGAAATATTACAGATACTGTACTGGATGCGTGGTGAAGGTCTGGGGGAGGTCGTTTCCTTGCGACACGTAATGCAGTTCCTCAATGTCCAAAAGTGGGTTCTGAGAGAGAATATCCAGCGTTTGGTGGACATTGGCTATCTTGGCTATGCAGGTAAGCAAGCAGACGGCGTCGAGCGGGTTCGGCTGACAAAGAGGGGCATTGAGGAGGGCAAGAGAAGATTCCTGGACGAATTTGAGCCTTACCTGGGTCATGAAAGCCACCTCGTGTGTGATGACCCGGATTGTGACTGCCACGATCCCGATTGGCAAGGCACCTGCACCCATTTGGCCGATAGGCATTTTGATCACTAATTAGAGCCGTATTGAAGTGTCACTGATTGAAATCGATCTATCCTTGCATGTTTAACAGTTGACTTACTAAGGATGGACAAAACTGCCCGCCTGCCACGTAGAGCCCTGGTTACGGATTCACAGGAACTAACTCCTACCGGCACCTTTTTGGTTTCTTTTCAGGTCGTCGATGATGAGCCTTTTGATTTCGAACCGTGTGAATTCGTGGCAATCGATTGTGAGAACAAGAAATATGGGTACCGACGCAGCCCCTATTGTATTTTTTCTTCCCCAGATGCGGACCGCACCTTTGCACTCCTGGCGCGCAGAATTACCAACGGGCCTGTGTCTCTATTTCTTGGTAAACTAAACGTTGGAGATGTGATCAGCTTTAGGGGACCAACCGGGCCTTCTATGGTTCCCACGGAACCGGACACAGAACTGGTTCTGTTGGCTACCGGCGTGGGAGTGAGTCCTTTTCATTCTCTGGTTCACTACTTGTTACCCCGTGGTTTTAAACGACGGATCCAGCTTTATTGGGGACTCCGCCTCCAGGGAGATATTTGTCTTTTGGATGATTTGGATGAATTACAGTCGAGGTATTCGAATTTCACCTATGAGATTTCGCTTTCTCGACCTGCCCCTGATTGGCAAGGTCTTCGAGGACGGGTAACCGAGTCTGTGCCGCCGCTGCTCAAATCGTTGCGTAACACGCACTTCTACTTGTGTGGCAACGGAGCCATGATCGCGGAAATGTCTGCGGTGCTCTCTGAATTAGGTATCCCAAAAAGTTTGTTGTTTGAAGAGTATTTTTTCAACTTTCACCATGTACCCGGACCGAGGAAATTGAACGCACTGCGGTCTCGTTTTATCGCACACGATTTGTTTTCACCAATCGATCAGGCGTTGGAGGCTATCAAGAGCTTGCATTCTTCAGAAGAATCTTGAACATGGCCCTCATTAATGCAATAATCACGAAATCGCGATGAGAATTGCCATTGCAGGCAAAGGGGGCGTGGGCAAGACAACCCTTACGGCATTGTTGGCACTTGGACTCTTTGAAAAGGGCTACCAAACCCTGGCTGTTGACTCTGACGCCAATCCCAATTTAGGGTTATCTCTGGGCGTTTCTCCTGAAGAGGCAAGTGCAATAAAGACCCTGTTAGAGTTGAACGAGGATTCCTCTTTGCATTCCTTCCGGAAGGGGAAGGATTTGAGAGAGTTTAGCTACAAGACCCCGGCCGGCGTTTCGCTGACTGTGCTTGGAAGGGTTAACCACGCGGACACCGGATGTTTGTGTCGTGCCTATCAGCTATTGAGTCGGATGTTCGAGATGTGGGGACGGAACCACGAGATCATGGTGTTGGCAGACATGGCTGCCGGTTTGGAATATATGAAGCGTGGAGCTGTGCGGTACATCGATGCCTTGCTGGTGGTGGCAGAGCCGTACTTCCGGTCCATGCAATCTGCCGTGCAGCTCAAGAACCTGGCTGAGCAGTTAAACATCAAACACGTTTACGGCGTAATCAACAAGGTTCGAGATGAGGAAGATCAGCGGCTGGTGGAAGAATTCTTCAGCAATAACAAATTGAAGTTGATTGCCAGTTTACCATTCGATGAACGATTGGCGGAAGCCCATGACCTGACTGTGACAAGCGGGGATGCTGTGTGGGCACCGGTGAGAAAAGTTATTTCACAGATCGAGTCTGATCACAGAGCAAATCTGCTGAGCCATCTTATCTTCTCCTTGTCTGAAAAGTTTTTGCTGGCAACGCCCTCGGACCTGAGCCAGCGAGAGATTTTGGCGGTGCGGTATCTGGCAAAGGAAGGGCAGATGACTATGAGTGAGCTTGCCAGGTCTATCAAGGCAGCTTACAGCACCGCCACGGCTGTGATTGATAATCTCGCTCGTAAGAAATTCGTGCGAAGAGTTTCTGGCGCGCAGGACAGGCGGGTCGTCTTGGTTAGCCTGAGCGATTCCGGAAAGGAGTTTTACAAGGACCATGTGGACGCCTACGAGAACCTGATTAGAACAATGACCCGTTCGCTGAATAAAGAGGAAGAATCGAAGCTGCTAAAATTGGTTCAGAAAATTAGCACGAAGTAATTTTTTTTGGCATAGTATTTCGAAAAGTGAAATATTCGGAGATGAAAACATTGCGTGCGGTAGATTAATCGGAGCTGTCGATCTCAATTAACTATTTATTTGATTTTTAAGGAGGGGAGTAAAATGCAACGATCACTGAGGCTGTTTTGGAGCATGTTTTTGGTACTTTGTATGATTCCAGCTTTAGCAAGAAGCTCAGGCAAAATCGCCGGTACAGTCGTTGCCAAAGGCAGCCACGAGCCATTATCAAACGCAAATGTAATCTTGATCGGCACCGGTCTTGGCACCTCAAGTCAAAGGGATGGCCGTTTCTCGATATCGAACGTGCCTGCTGGGAATTACGAGATTCGCGTTGCCTTCATCGGTTACGAAATCGAGAATCGGTCCATATCCGTGAAAGACGGAGAAACTTTAACTCTGAGCTTTGCACTGGAACCCCGACCGCTTCAGTTAGATGAGGTTCGCGTCGAAGCGATTCGGGAGAGGGCTGAGCAACCTATCTCTATTGATGTTGTGACCGAAGAGGAGATTAAGCAAAGCCGGCATGTTGGCGCTTACGACATATTCAAAGCGACGCCAGGCGTACACATTATGCAAGGTCATGCCATCGGGTTTGGACTCGCGAACAAGGGAGCGGGTCGCGTTTTGATCCGTGGTTTAGGTCGGCGTGCGGGCGGAGATGTCCGGATTCGTGGAATCCAGGTTCTGGTCGATGGCATGCCAGACTTTTCGCAATCCCACGGCCATCCCTTCCCGGATGTTCACGCCGTGGACAACATTGAAAAGATTGAAATCATCAAAGGGCCCGCTTCGGTTCGCTACGGCAACGCCATGGCCGGGGCGATCATCATGACAACAAAAACCCCTGAGCCAGGACTGACTTACTATGTTAAGGGTTCTGGCGGGAGTTATGCCACGACGGAAAACCTGGGACGCATTGGCTATGGAGCACAGAACGGCTACATTCAAGTGAGCGGCAACGTTCGTCACACCGACGGGCACCGCGACGATGCTGATGATGCCCTCACGGCCTACAATGGAAGTTTAAAAGCAGGATATCACTTGCGAGAGAATCTCAAGTTGTCCGTTAACACCATGGGCGGAAAGTTTAAATGGGACAATCCTGGTCCCGGTGGTCTTCCAGGCGGCAAAACCAACTGGGTGATGTCAGATTTGAACTTGAACTACGCGTTTTCTCGGCACGCAGCTTCCTTGAAACTCTGGACCGTCCACGGTACGGCTAAGTTCAAGAATGGTCTGGATGAACCCAATACCTCTTTTGGCATAAAATCAAAAACGAATATCGCTTATACCCGAGGTGGCAACCTGACCCTGGGATTTGAGTGGATGAATTACAATATTGGCCGAGAGAATGCGACCAGCGACGTTTCGCAGGGCCATTTCAACGAGGTCGCCCCTTACTTTTTGTTGAAACAAGAGGTGTCGGCTCAGGTCTTATTTGAGGCTGGCCTCAGATTTACTCATAATGAACAATTTGGCGAAGACGTGTCCCCAGAATTTGGCATTCTGTACAAACCACAGCCTCAGACAGCTTTGCGAACGCGAGTTGCTCACGGTTTCCGAACGCCAAACGCCTTTGAAACGACCTTTGGCGGTAATTCAAATCCCAATTTGGATGCTGCCGATCTTTGGCAAGTTGAGGCCGGAGTCAACCAGACATTTGGCGACCGGGTGACAATAGATTTCACCGGCTTTGTCCAGAAAGGGGATAATATGATTGTGGTTCGACCCGACGAGAATTCACCCACAGGTTCCAGATTTACAAATTCTGGCAATTTCTCCCACAAGGGCATTGAGGCTGCGCTTAGCATTCGAGCAGCTCGAAACCTGGCGTTTTCTGCAACGACCACAAATCTCGACCCTGAAAACGATACGGCCCTGGTGCCCCAAAACGTTTATACCTTTGGTTTGACTTACACCCCTGCCAGCTTCACTCTGGAGCTCAATGGTCAATGGGTTACTGAGCTTTACAACAACGACAACCAAAAAAACAAACTCGACAATTTCTTTGTTTTGGATTTTCAGGGCAGTTATCGCGCAAGTAGCGCATTCAGCATTTTTGCTGCGGTAGACAATCTCTTGGATGAAAGCTATGAGCTGATCCGAGGATTTCCGCGGCCGGGAGCCTCGATTTTTGCAGGAATCAGCATTAATGGACGTAAACCAAGATAGTCGCGATAGTGGAGAGTCGGTGCGTGAAGTCAGCGTCCAGTCATTTTGAATTTTTGGGTCGCACGAAAGATTTTCACTTGACTTTTCCAATTTGTTAACCTATATTAACATCACAAAATTTAACGGACACGGGTAATCTCGTCCGGCAACTGCCGGATCGGGAAATGGAAGCCGGTGAGAGACCGGCGCTGCCCCGCAACTGTAAGCAGCTACGAAAGCCCCGAAAAGCCACTGTCCGGCTACTGACGGATGGGAAGGCAAGGCCAGTAGGTTTGAAGCTGCAAGCCAGGAGACCTGCCTGTGGAATCCTTCGAGGGAAGGGATGAGCAAGAATTGACACAACAACCCCAATTTCCGAACCCCGGAGGTTGGGGTTTTTATTTGCCTGCAACCGGTATCAAAAATCCCTACCTCTTTGCCACAGCAGTCCTGGCCTGTGAAAATTTGGGCTACCTAAAAGCGCTGCGCACGCTTTAGGTGCTTTTACAGGACGGAAACGACCGAAGCGTTTCTCAGAAGCCCTGTGCGAGTCATCCCGAGTAGGTCACCGCTTCTCAGGTGACTGTATCGAGGGGTGACGGGCGTCGCCCTTTGATACGTCCCGACCCAACAAGCGTTCGGGACCTCAAACGGTGACCTTCTTTGAGAAGGTTACTGTTTGACAACCCATTAGACTCTTGTCACAAGTATTTGACTATACAGGGCTTGCAAAGAATCCCCCTTTTTGAAGGGGGACGGTTTTTGAAGCGTCCAGCGAGAAAATTAGGGGGATTTTAGGAGGCCTCCTGAGAACTTAAGCCATGGTTCTGACCT